>CAYSJP010000056.1:940-10697 GCA_964431395.1 uncultured Halobacteriales archaeon | reverse complement strand
CGGGTTCGCGTCGCTCGTGGAACCGCTGGACCCGCGGCCAGACGTACCGGAGGACCCCCTCGACGGCAAACATCACCCCGCCGAAGACGAACACGCCGAACAGCCGTCCCTCTCCGGCCATCCCGAACAGCACCCCGATGCCGGCAATGACGAGCGTGCCGGCCGCGTACACCGACGGCCGATCGCAGGCGTCGACGATCCGCCGACCGGTGCGGAGCGCCGCCGACAGACGCTCGCTCATGTAGACGGGTGTACCCTCCTAGCGGTGATCGCCGTCACGGGGTGAGCGATCACCGGTACACGCCTACAACTGCTCTCATCAGCCCACCACCCACCGTCGGAAGACCCCGCGTGCCAGTTCGCCCTCACGCTCCGGAAGAGGGGACGGGACGCAAAAAGCATTTTTGAGAAATAATAATATGTCCATCATTAACGGAGCAGTCCGACGACGAGGTCCGGAAGCTGACGTCCCTCGGGCGGGTTGCCGTAGACGAACTCGACCGGCACCGGTGGGTCGATGACCTGTTCGCGGATCGGGAGTACTGGCTGACCCACGACGTGTCGGTGTTGCCCGGGCTGTTCCGGCGTCGCCGGAGACATCGAACCCGGCGGACGCCGACTCCCGTCGGGAGCGCCCGTTCGATGGCCGCGACCCCGCATCTTTAGACCGTCGGCTCCCTGTTCCGTGGTGATGGAGGTCACGCTCCTGGGCACCGGCGACACGACCGGCACCCCCACGCCCGGGTGTGACTGTGACGTCTGTCGGGAAGCCCGCGAGCGCGGGATCGAACGCTCCCGGTTTTCGGTCCACGTCGAAAACGAGCGCACCGGCGAGTCCCTGCTGATCGACGCCAGTCCCGACTTCCGCCAGCAGTTCCTCGACCACGGCGTTTCCCTCCCCGACGCGGTCCTGATCACCCACATCCACTTCGACCACCTGCACGGGCTGGGCAACGCCTACCGGCTGTTCGACGATCTCGAGGTGTTCGCCGCCGGCGAGGTAGACCCCGTGACCGGCGAGTCGGTCGCCGACACCATCCGGGACCGGTACGACTACCTCGACCGGATCACCGTCCGGGACTGCCGGCCGTTCGAGCCGGCGCGGATCTGCGGGCTCGACCTCCGGCTCGTTCCGGTCGATCACCCGCCGCTTTCCTGTTACGGGCTCGCGGTCCGGGATCCCGAGACGGGGGGAAAACTGTCGGTGTCGGGCGACACGACCTACGCCGTGCCCGACCGCTCCCGTGACGCCCTCCGGGATCCGGATCTCCTGCTCGCGGACGGGATCGTCCCGGCGTCGTCCTGTGCGTACCACCCCGCCGGCGGCGCCCACCACGACGCCGACGGGGTTCCCCGGACCTTCGGGACGAAACACATGACCCGGAAAGGGGCGCTCGACCTGGCCGACGACCTCGGGGCGAGCGAGACGCGGCTGGTCCACGTCTCGCACTTCTACGACGCCGGGGAAGCCTTCGAGGAGCCCCTCGCGGTCGACGGCGAGACCTACGTGTTGTAGCGTGCGCCGGCGCGGCACGGTCATGATGACTCGTGTAGGCAGTTACCGTATCGACCGCCCGACTGCGGGCGGTCGGAGCGGTAACACGCTACACGAGTCATTATCAGAACTGGTCCAGCCCGCTCTGTGTCCGGGCGCGGCCCTCGGGATCGGCGACCCACGGGGAGTTCTCCGCACGCGCCGCGTCCAGGTCGACCGCCGGCGGCTCGCCCGGGGCGTGTCCGGGACAGTCCGGGCCACACTCGCTGGCCGGGTCCACGAGCCGATCATAGAACGCGCAGTGTGGCAGGCCGCCGGCACCGCGCTGCTCCCCGGCTTCAACCCGTGTGCAGTCGGGGAAGGCGTACGTCCGGAACCCCTTGCCGTACGCCCGCTCGGCGATCCGGCGGCGCCGGCGCGCCTTCGCCTCCGAGGGGACGGGCTCGATCCCGGTTCGCGCCGCCCCCTCGGCGACGATCTCGGTCCCCGGGGCGTCCGGCGCGAGCGGCGCGGCCTCGCGAACCACCTCGACGTCGCCGTCCCGGAACCGCCAGACGCCCACCGCGTCGGGGAGGCGGTTGAGGTGGCCGCGGGTGACGTGGCTTTCGGTGGCGAGAACGACGCGGTCGAACAGCGCGAGGGCGACGTCGAACCGGAGCTGGCGGTCCAGATCCCCGGGTGTCGCGAGATCGGGCTTGTTCTCGATGGCGACCAGGTCGTCGTACCAGTCGGGATACGGCGCGGCCCGGCGGACGTACTCGCGGCCGCCGCGGCGCTCGCGCTCGAGGAAGCCGATCCCGGCGGCGCGCTCGACGACGGCATGCTGGCGCTCCGGGGGAACCCCGAGGCCGGCGAACGCCTCGGAGCGCGGGACCGCCCGTCCGGTCGGAACGTCGGCCTCGATGGCGGCGTCGGGGATCGCCGCCGGCGTGATCGCGGCCCGATCGCCGAACTCCGCTCCTGGTTCCACGAGCACGGTGTCGATCACCCGGGCGCCGGGGTCGTGAACGCCACCGCCGATCTGACGGGCGACGATCGGATCGTCGGCCGCCGGCTCGGCGGGGTCGCCCGCGCTTTCGAGGCACGCACACAGGCGTATCTCGAAGTCGAACTCCGACACGATCGACCGTCCGGGTGCCCCGACAAAAAGGGTCGCGGCCGGGGAGCCCCCGGACTCCGCCGGAGGAAGCGTCCCGGACGGCCGAGGTGTTTTTGATGTGTCAAAAGTATAGTTTTGACCACAACTATTATCCCGTTCGAGAGTTGCCGTTCGGGTGATGAGAGTCGACACGAGCGGGGACGGGAGGGTCGCCGGTGGTGGCCGAAAGCGGGGCGGACTCACCCGGCGCAGAGCGCTCGCGGGGGGAGCCGGGCTGCTCGCGACGGGGGTCACCGGCTGTCTCGGGAGCGCCGGCGGGAGCGAGTCGGACGGGGCCGTCGCGGTGGCCTCCTTCTTCAGTTTCTACGATTTCGGGCGGAAAATCGCCGCCGACACGCCTCTGGAGGTGCGCAACCTGATACCGACGGGGCTGCACGGCCACGGCTGGGAGCCCGACTCCCGGATCACCCGGGACATCATCGAGGCCGACGCGTTCGTTCACGTCGGTCCGGAGTTCCAGCCCTGGGCCGACCGCGCCATCGAGACGATCAAGGGTGACGACGTCGACACGCAACTGATCAACTCCCGGGCGGGCGTCGAACTCGCCTCGCTGGCCGCGAGTCTCGACCGCGACGAGGAGGGGGTCGGCGAGAACAGGGGGAAGGATCCACACTTCTGGCTGGACCCGCAACGGGCGAAGCAGTCGGTCGACAACATCGCCGAGGGGTTCGTCGAGTTGCTCCCCGACTACGAGGCACAGTTCCGCCAGAACGCCGAGACGTACAAGACCGACGTGCTCGACCGGATCGACGCCGACTACGCGGCGATCTTCGAGGCGGCCGACCGCGACGTCGTGCAGCTAGCGGCCCACAACGCGTTCCAGTACGTCGGCCTTCGGTACGGCGTTCGGATGCGGCCGCTCGTCGTGAACCTCGCGGCCAGCGGTGACGTCAAACCGACGGACATCACCGAGGCAAAGCAGGTGATCGAGGACAACGACATCCGGTACATCGGCGCGGGCGTCTTCGAGACACGAAAGCCCGCCGAACAACTCATCCGGGAGACGCCGGTCGAGGCGTACTTTCCGGTGACGCCCTACGCCGGCGTCCGCGAGGCGTGGGTCGAGGGCGGCTGGGGCTACGAGGAGATCGCCTACAACGTCAACATGCCCACCTTCGAGATCGTCCTCGGGACGGCGTCGCCGGCGGCGGCCGCGCCCGGACCGGACTGGGTCGAGACCTGGCGTAACTTCGAGTGACGATGAGCGGGAACGGCAACGCAAACGCGGTCGAGGGGGGGTCCGGTACGGACGCCAGCGGACCGGTGATCGATCTCTCGGGAGTGACGTTCGGCTACACCGCGACGCCGGTGATCGAGGACGTTTCCCTGCGGATCGAGTCCGGGGAGTACGTCGCCGTCGTCGGACCGAACGGCTCGGGCAAGTCCACGCTGATCCGGATCGGCCTCGGCTTGCTCCGTCCCGACGCCGGGGAGGCCCGGTTGTTCGGCGAGCCCGCACACGCCTTCGACGACGGCGAGCGCCTGGGATTCGTCGCCCAGCACGCGAGTGCGTCCAGGGAGATGCCCATCACCGTTCGCGAGGTCGTGGAGATGGGGCGGTTCCCCCACGTCGGGATCGGCCGGCTCGACGCCGACGACCGCCGGATCGTCGCCGACGCGCTCGAGACGGTCGGTATGAGCGCTTTCGCGGACCGGCGGATCACCCGGCTCTCGGGCGGCCAGCGCCAGCGCGCGTTCATCGCCCGGGCGCTGGCGGGGGAGGCGGACCTGCTCGTCCTCGACGAGCCGACCGTCGGGGTCGACGCCGAGTCCGTCGACGCCTTCTACGACCTGCTCGAATCCCTCAACGGTCGAGGCATCACCGTCGTCCTCATCGAACACGACCTCGGTGCCGTCGCCGAACACGCCCGCCGGGTAGTCTGTCTCAACCGCGAGGTGTACTTCGACGGCCCAACCGGGGAGTTCCTCGACAGCGAGGCCCTGGCGCGTGCCTTCGGCGCCACGGCCCGGTCGCTCGCGGGGGCGGACGAATGAGCGACGTGGCGATCCTGTCGGGCGCGCTCGGGGTCCTCGTCGCCCTCCCCGCCGATCCGATCCTCCTCCAGTCCGGCGGGACCGGCCCCGCCCTCGATCTGCTCTCGCCCGTCCTGTCGGCGTGGTACTGGCTGATGGACCTGCTGTACGGACTGACGGGACTGGACGTGATCAACGCCGACTACCGGTTCATGCACCGGGCGATCCTGGTCGGGCTCTGTGTCGGCGTGATGGCGCCGCTGATCGGCACCTTCCTCGTCCATCGCCAGCTCGCGTTGATCGGTGACGCCCTGGCCCACACCGCCTTCGCCGGCGTCGCGGTCGGGCTGTTCCTGAACGGCGCCCTCGAACTCGGGGTGTCGCCGTACCTGACGGCGGTGGTGGTGGCGGCGATCGCCGCCCTGCTGATCGAGGTGATCTCGGAGGTGACCGACGCCTACAACGACGTCTCGATGGCGATCGTGCTCTCGACGGGGTTCGCGCTGGGGACCGTCCTCATCAGCCTGAACGCCGGCGGCCTCGCGGTCGGGATCAACCAGTACCTCTTTGGCAACCTCGCGACCGTCTCCCCCGGGAACGCCGCGATCATGCTCGTGTTGTTCGCGGCCGTCGTCGCCACGGTCGCGGTTACCCGCAACCAGCTGCTCTACATCACCTTCGACGAGACGGCGGCGGCCGTTTCGGGGCTCCCCGTGGCGTGGTACAACCGGGTGCTGGTCGTCCTGACCGCGCTGGTGGTCGTCGGCGCGATGCAGATCATGGGCGTGATCCTCGTGGCCGCGATGCTGGTGGTGCCGGTCGCGGGGGCGACCCAGGTCTCCCGGAGTTTCAGGGAGTCGATCCTCGTCTCGGTCGTCCTCGCCGAACTCGCCGTCCTGCTGGGGATCGGAATCTCCTACTACGGCGGAGCGACCGCCGGGGGCGTGATCGTGCTCGTGGCGGTCGGGATCTACGTTCTGGCGGTGATCGTCGGAAAACTCCAGGACCGGGTCGGTACCCGCGCCGCCGTAGAGACCGACCGCATCGAGGTCGACGCCACCGATTCCGACTGACCCGGCTCCCCCGAGCGCGACCCGCACCGCGTCAGCGCTGTCTGGCGCGCCGAGAACAGCAGGTTTATGAATCGTTCGCGGCGAAGAATGAGCAGTTACTTCCAACCGTGACGGACACACATCGACAACCCGAGGTGAACATCGGACTGGTGGGCCACGTCGACCACGGCAAGACCACGCTGGTCGAGGCGCTCTCCGGCGAGTGGACGGACCAGCACTCCGAGGAGATGAAACGCGGGATCTCGATCAGACTGGGCTACGCCGACGCGACGCTGCGGCGGTGTCCGGACTGTTCGGAGCCCGCGTGTTACACCGTCGCGGAGACCTGCCCCGAACACGACGCCGAGACGGAGATCCTCCGAACGGTGTCGTTCGTCGACGCCCCGGGTCACGAGACGCTGATGGCGACGATGCTGTCGGGCGCGGCCATCATGGACGGCGCGGTGCTGGTGATCTCCGCCGACGAACCGGTGCCCCAGCCACAGACCGAGGAGCACCTGATGGCGCTCGACATCATCGGGATCGACGACGTCGTGATCGTCCAGAACAAGATCGACCTCGTCGATCGGGAGCGCGCGCGGGAGAACTACGAGGACATCAACGCGTTCGTCGAGGGGACCGTCGCGGAGGACGCGCCGATCGTCCCGGTCAGCGCGGGCCAGGGGGTCAACCTGGAGTACCTGATCGACGCCCTGGAGGCGGAGATTCCGACGCCGGATCGCGATCCCGAGGCCGACGCGCGGCTGTACGCCGCCCGGAGCTTCGACATCAACAGGCCCGGGACGGAGTGGGACGGGCTCCTCGGTGGCGTCGTCGGGGGCAGCCTGGCACGGGGCCGGCTGGCGACCGGCGACGAGATCCAGCTCCGCCCCGGCCGCGAGGTCGAGGAGGGCGGCTCCGCGGAGTACCGCCCCATCGAGACGACGGTGCGCTCCCTGCAGGCCGGCGGCGACTTCGTCGAGGAGGCCACGCCCGGCGGCCTGATCGGCGCCGGCACCGGCCTCGACCCGAGCCTCACGAAGGGCGACGGGCTGGCCGGCCAGATCGCCGGCCCGCCGGGGAGCCTCCCGCCGACGTGGAACGAGTTCACGATGGACGTCGACCTGCTCGACCGGATCGTCGGCGAGTCCGAGGCGGTCGAGGAGATCAGTACCGGCGAGCCGCTGATGCTCACCGTGGGGACGGCGACGACGGTCGGCTCGGTCACGAGCGCCCGGTCGGGGGAGTGTGACGTGCAACTCAAGCGGCCCGTCTGCGCCCGGCCGGGGGCGAAGATCGCGATCAACCGCCGCGTCGGCGCCCGGTGGCGGCTCATCGGCGTCGGCACGCTCGCGGGGGAATGACGACCGTGGCCCTCGACGCCAGCGCGCTCATGGCGCCGGTCGAACGCGACGTCCGGCTGTTCGAGGAACTCGACCGGCTCCTGGGCGACGTCGAGGTCGTCGTTCCCGGGGCGGTGCACGCCGAACTCGACCGACTCGCGGCCGGCGCAAGCGAGGAAGCGCGGGCGGCGCGGGTCGGAAGTGATTTGGCCCAGCGGGGTCGAACGGTCGACACGAACGAGCGAAACGGCGACGACGCGCTCCTCGCGCTCGCGACGTCGGGCGGGACCGAGTACGTCGTCACGACCGATCGCCCCCTCCGGGACCGCCTGCTTTCCGCGGGCGTACCGGTCATCGAGACGCGGGGCCGAACCAGGCTCGCAATAACGGAACCATAGCATGTACAAACGGGTCAGACTCAAGGACACGGTCGAGGTACCGCCGGAGGATCTGGGCGACGTCTCCCACGACCTGGTGAGACGACTGCTCCAGGAGAAACTCGAGGGACGCATGGACGAGGACGTCGGCAGCGTCGTGAGCGTGATCCGCGTCCACGACATCGGCGAGGGGGCAGTCCTGCCCAATCGCCCCGGCGTCTACTACGAGGCCGACTTCGACGCGATCACGTTCGATCCGGAGATGCAGGAGGTCGTCGACGGGACGGTCGTCGAGGTCGTCGAGTTCGGCGCCTTCGTCGGGATCGGCCCGATCGACGGCCTGTTGCACGTCTCCCAGATCTCCGACGAGTACCTGAGCTACGACGGGGAGAACCAGCAACTCGCCTCCGGCGAGTCCAACCGCACCCTGGGCGTCGAGGACGCCGTCCGGGCGCGCATCGTGACCAAGAGCATCGACGAGCGCAACCCGCGGGACTCCAAGATCGGCCTGACGGGAAAACAGGTCGGCCTCGGCAAGCACGGCTGGCTGGAGGAGGACCGCGAACAGCGCCGGACGGCGGACGCCGAATAATGGCGGGCGACAGACTCGTCTGCCGGGACTGCCACTCCGTGATCGAGGACGACGACCCCGAGATCTGCCCGACGTGTGGGTCCTCCAGCCTCACCGACGACTGGGACGGGTACGTCATCGTCCTCCACCCCGAGGACTCGGAGATCGCACGCGAGATGGAGATCGTCGAGCCCGGCAAGTACGCGCTGAAGGTGCGCTGACGGTCGCCGTGCTCTCCCTGCCCGAACGGCTCCGGCCGGAGCTCAAGGAGCCACTCGGCCCCGTCGAAACCGACGCCGAGGCGCTCCTCTCGGACGTTACGGGGCCGCTGGTGGCCGTCGGCGACATCGTCACCTACCACCTCGAGGAGGCGGATCGGACCCCCGAGGTTGCGCTGTTCGACGCGCGGACGAAACGCGAGCCGGTGGACGACGACGTCGGGGCCGCGCTCGGTGACGCCGACGTCCGCGTGGAGAACCCCGCCGGGACGCTCACCGAGGCGTTGCTCACGGCGCTCCGGGACGCGCTCGACGCCGGGGAACCGACCCGCATCAGGGTCGACGGCGAGGAGGATCTCGCGGCCCTGCCCGCGATCCTCGCCGCGCCCGGGGGTGCGAGCGTCGTCTACGGCCAGCCCGGCGAGGGGATGGTCCACGTTCGCGTCACGACCGAGGCCCGCGAGCGGGCCCGCGACATCGTCTCGCGGATGGACGGCGACACGGAGCGGGCGTTCGACATTCTCGACCCCTGACCGGTGACGGGGGTTCGGGATCCCCGATGCGTGATCGATAGCGCGGGGACGGGGCCCTCGCGGGGCGACCCGCACACGCCCCCTTCGAAATCCTTTTGCACGCAAGCGGGAAAGAAATGAGTAACTGGCCATGGAGATCACGATACTGAAAGAGGAAGAAAACCCCATGTTGCACCGCACCGACGTCCGATTCCGCGTGAGCCACGCCGAGGCCACGCCCGACCGCCTGGGCGTGCGCGACAGTCTCGCCGCCCGACTGGGCAAGGACGCCGACGAGGTCGTGATCCGGAAACTGGACACGAAGTTCGGCATGCGCAAGACGATCGGCGAGGCGAAGGTGTACGAGTCGGCCGCCCACACCGAGGACGTCGAGCAGGACCACGTGCTCGAGCGCAACAGCATCGGCACCGAGGAGGTCTGATGGCCCGACACGAGTACTACGACGACGCCGCGGTGACCCGCGAGGAGTGCCCGCGGTGTGAGTACGCGTATCTGGCCGAACACGACGACCGTCGGCACTGTGGCAACTGTTCGTACACCGAGTGGAAGTAGGGGGTCGTGACCCGCGTTCTCGGGATCGAGGGGACCGCCTGGGCCGCCAGCGCCGCCCTCCACGACGCCGAGCGCGACACGATCCGGATGGAGTCGGACGCGTACCAGCCAGACAGCGGCGGCATCCACCCCCGCGAGGCCGCCGAGCACATGCACGAGGCGATCCCGCGGGTCGTCGAGGCGGTTCTCGACGACGCGACCGAGCCGATCGACGCGGTCGCGTTCTCCCGCGGGCCGGGCCTGGGACCCTGTCTGCGGACCGTCGGCACCGCCGCCCGCGCTCTCGCCGGCACCCTCGAGGTCCCGCTCGTCGGCGTCAACCACATGGTGGCCCACCTGGAGATCGGCCGCCAGCGGTCGGGGTTCGCGAACCCCGTGTGCCTCAACGCATCCGGCGCGAACGCACACCTGCTTGGCTTCCGTGGCGGGCGCTACCGCGTCCTGGGCGAGACGATGGACACGGGCGTCGGCAACGCCATCGAC
>CAYSJP010000056.1:0-930 GCA_964431395.1 uncultured Halobacteriales archaeon | reverse complement strand
CGGGAGGGCGAGTACCACGAACTCCCGTACGTCGTGAAGGGGATGGACTTCTCGTTTGCCGGGATCACGAGCGCGGCACAGGACGCGGTCGAGGAGGGCGTCCCGGTCGCGGACGTCTGTCGCGGCCTCCAGGAGACGATCTTCGCGATGCTGACCGAAGTCTCGGAGCGCGCCCTCTCGCTCACCGGGCGCGACGAACTCGTGCTCGGGGGCGGGGTGGGACAGAACCGGCGGCTCCGGGAGATGCTCGCGACGATGTGCGAGGACCGTGGCGCCTCGTTTTTCGCCCCGGAGGACCGATTTCTCCGGGACAACGCGGGCATGATCGCCGTCCTCGGCGCGACGATGTACGGGGCCGGCGACACCATCCCGGTCGACGATTCGGCGGTCCGTCCCGACTTCCGGCCCGACGAGGTGCCCGTCACCTGGCGCTCGGGGGAGCCAGCGGCGGGCGCAAACTGGTCCAGCGCCGGGTCGAACCGCGTGGAGATCCGGGGCGCGGAGGCTGTCGTGGAGATCGGCGAGCGGGTAACGAAGCGCAGGGTGGGGAAGTCGTACCGGCATCCAGACCTCGATGCGCGGCTCAGGGGCGAGCGCACCGCGATGGAGGCCCGGCTGACGAGCCTCGCGCGCCGGGAGGGCGTGCCGACGCCGGTCCTGAACGACGTCGACCCGGCGGCGGCGCGGCTCGTCTTCGAGCGCGTCGGCGAGTGTGACCTGGGGGACGCGATGACCGAAGAACGGGTCCGGCGGGTCGGCGAGCACCTCGCGACGATCCACGACGCCGGGTTCGTCCACGGCGATCCGACGGTGCGGAACGTCCGCGTCGACCCCGGCGCCGGACGGGTGTTCCTCATCGACTTCGGCCTGGGCTACCACACCGAGGACGTCGAGGACTACGCCATGGATCTGCACGTGTTCGAGGGGTCG
>CAYSJP010000055.1:0-10709 GCA_964431395.1 uncultured Halobacteriales archaeon | reverse complement strand
TGGTTCGCATACGCGCCGCAACGACGTGGCGCGTAAAAAATGGGTTGGTGTTCCGCGTCAGCGTCGCCGACCCGGGGGCTCCGCGCCGCCGGCCACCCCCCGTCCGCGGCAGTTCGTAGACGTATTCCGCCGCACTCTCTTCCGACGGCGAGGGAATCCCGGGGATCACAGCGGGCGTCGGTAGCCCCCTCATCCGCAGGTCGCGGCCCGGTCGCTGATCGCCCCGTCCGCGATCGTGATCTCGTGTTCCTGGTCGCGTTCCCCGCACGTGACGACGTGAACGCCGACTAACGAGCCGTCCGCTTCGCCGGCGTCGATCACGTACACCGTCGCGTCGCCGGGTTCCCAGAGGTTGATGGCGGCCGAGGTGTTCGTCGAGGCGCGGACCGTCACCTGCTGGCCCGAGGCGTTCTCGGCGTCGAGGCTCACGTTCCGGTAGCCGTCGGCGTCCCGGAGGTCCATCACTCCCACCGAAACGCGCTCGCCGGCGGCCGTCGTCGCCTCGAAGGTCACCCCATCCCGGTCGTCGACGTCCGGGACGGCGTACACCGTGAGGGTGTAGTCGGTGTCGTCCCCGTTCTCCACGGTCAGGATCGGGGCTCCGGTGGGCGACACCGCCGAGCAACCGGCCAGCGTGACCACCACGACGACGAGCGCGACTGCCTTCCGGCGGTGCATCGTCCCCGGGTAGGATCGTCGCCCGAAAAGGGCTTGCGTCCCGCGATCGGGCCCGTTTCACGCTCGGGTGTGCCACGCGATACCGCCACACTGCGACTCCGGGAGACGCTCCATCCGAGCGGTTGCCCGAGCCTGCTATTCCGGGATGGGTAGCACCTTCGCGGCCACGAGCACCGGGTCCCACACCGGGCTGAACGGCGGCGCGTACCCCAGGTCGAGGCGCTCCACCTCCGGGACGGTCATGTCCGCGTCGAGCGCGGTCGCGACGGTGTCGATCCGTTTCGCGGCGCGGTCCACGCCCACCGTCGCCCCGCCCAGGAGCTGGCCGGTCTCCCGGTCCGCGAGGAGGGTCACCGTCGTCTCGGCCGCACCGGGGTAGTACCCCGACCGCGAACCCGCGGTGACGGTCTCGGAGACCGGGTCGAACCCGGCCTCGCGGGCGCGCCGGTGATCGAGGATGCCGGCCCGTCCACAGCCGAGGTCGAACGCCTTCAGGACGGCCGTGCCGGCGATCTCGCCGACGGGCGTCGGATCCCCCGCGATCGATCGGCCGATCGCCCGGCCGGCGCGGTTCGCGGTCAGCCCCAGCGGGACCCACGCAGGGTCGCCCGTGACGGCGTGTGGCGCCTCGGCGCAGTCACCCGCAGCGTAGACGTCCGGGGCTGAGGTGCGCCCGTGGGCGTCAGTCGCGATCGCCCCCGAATCGCCGAGGTCGAGTGTGCCGTCGAGAAACTCGACGTTCGGGCGGATGCCGATCCCGACGATCGCGACCTCCGCGTCGAGGCGGCCGCCGTCGTGGACCACGGCCTCGACGCGGTCGTCGCCTTCGATGCCGGAGACGGCGGTGTCGGTGTGGACGGTGACGCCGTTCTCCCGGAGGTGGTCCGCGACGCGCTCTCCGACCGCCTCCCCGAACGCCGGGAGGAGGCGATCGGAGCGCTGGAACAGCGTCACGTCGAGCCCCCGCGTGGCGAGCGCTTCGGCCATCTCGACACCGACGTACCCGCCGCCGACGATCGCCGCCCCTTCCGGCGGCGCTCGCTCGGCGTTGTGCTCGATGCGATCGCGGTCGGCGTGCTCGCTCACGTTCGCGGGGTCGAACGCGTCGGGCGGAGTGAGGTACGCCCGGATGGCCCCCGCCGAGTCGAGGCCGTGGAGGGTGAACGCGCCGTCGAGATCGAGCCCTCCGAAGGGGCCGGTCACCGCGCGCGCTCCCGTCGCGACGAGGAGGTCGCCGTAGGGCTGGGTCGCCCGCCCGTCGGGCCCCTCCACCGTCACCGTTCTCGTGTCGGTGTCCACGGCGACGGCTTCGTGGCCGCGCCGCAGGTCGATCCCCCGCTCCTCGATCGCGTCGGGCGACAGCGAGAGCAGGTCCTCCAGGGACGCCACCTCGCCCTTGACGTAGTAGGGGGTGCCACAGTGGGCGTACGACACCCACGACCCCTTCTCGAGAACGATCGCCTCGCGGTCCGGGTCCTCGCGTTTCAGTTTGCTCGCGGCGCTCAGTCCGGCGGCGTCGCCGCCGATGGCGACGAACGGATCGGTCATGGGGCCACTCCGTCACGGACGGTCATAACGGTGCGGGCCCCGACGGAGGCTGCCGGGAGCAGCCACGTTCGCCCCGACAGGGTGTCCGGATCGCCGGGGTCGTTTTGAGCGGCGCCCGCGTACTCGGGGTCGATGTCAGGGGACGACCTCGCGGACCGGATCGACGGCATCGTTCACGAACCGACCCAGCGCGGCGACGGGGGGATCGACCTCACGGTGGCGGAGGTGTACCGCGTCGACGAACCCGGCCGCGTCGACTTCGGCGGCGGCGAACTGGAGGCGGCAAAGCGATCCCCCCACGAACGAACCTGGCGGAACCCCGACGACGACTACGGGTGGTGGGACCTGGACGGCGGCGGGTACCTGATCGAGTACAACGAGTCGCTCCGGGGCGATGACCCGGTGGTCGTCCGGACCCGGGACGCGCTTTTGCGCCGCGGGGCGTCTCACCCCACGGTTCGGGTCGCGTCGTTCGAGGCGATGCCGCTCCGGGTGAGCCCCGGCGGGCTCGAACTGAAGGAGAACGCGCGCGTGTCGACGGTCCGCTCCGTCGACGCCCCGAAGTGATCATTGTGAGACACGACGTCGACGCGGGTCAGGGATAGGGATGCGGCGGCCGGTCGAACCGCGGGCGATAGCCCATCTCCCGGGGCACCGTCCGGGCGCGCTCTCCGAAGTACCGATCGCCGGTGAAAAGCGGCTGGGCCTCGGGGACGAGCACCCTGACGACCTCGAAGCCCGCCCGGTCCACGTCCCGGGTGGTCAGCCTAGCGGCGTACGCCGACAGCCCCGCGTCGGCGACGCGGCCGAGGAGCGCATCCAGTTCGGCCTCGCCCTCCGGGATCGTTCCGGGGCCGACGCTGTCGGCGGGGAGCTCGGCGCCGACGGAGACGAACTCCCGGGCCTCCCGGGGGAAGTCGGCGTACCGCCCGATGGCGGTCGACTCCTCCCGTGCTCCTTCGGGGCCCATCTCCCGGAGTTCCATCCAGTTCTGGAGGGCCTCACAGAGCGCACCCTCCGCCGCCGCGGAGGGATCGAGCTCCGCGGCCGACCCCACCGCGAACTGCGGCCACTCCTCCTCGCGGTGGACGGCGGCGCTGACGACGGGCACGTCGACGTCGGCCGTCACGAGCAGCGGCGTCACCGACAGCTCCTCCGCGCGGGCGCGACGGCGGAGTTTCTCGAACCCCGGCGAGTCCACCGTCAGCCCGACCGGCTCGAACGTGGAGTACCACGCGAGCATCGTCGCGTCGCGCTCGATCGTCTCGTACAGCCCCGACAGCAGGGCGCCGACGCCGGAGGTACCGAGCCCGAGCCCGGTCGTGATCGAGGGTTTGTGCCGGCGCTCGGGCGGCGGGAACTGGACGAACTCCGCGGGGAGACGGACCGGATCGCCCGTCTCGAGGTCCTCGCCGGGAACCCACCGGATCGACTCCCCGGGATCCGGCTCCGCGTACCCATCCTCGGGCAGCACGAACGCCCCGGGCGGAACCGCGTCCGCCAGCTCCGAGGCGGGCGCCTCCTCGAACGTGGCCGTCCGGTAGACGCCCGAGGCGTACCGTTCTAGACCCTCGCCGACCGCCTTCACGTAGGCGGCGTTCCAGTCGGCCGACACCCCGGCGGCGTGTGGCCCGGCCTCGGCGTCGCTGAACCCCTCGGTGTTCGCGAGGACCGCCAGATAGTACGGCGCCGGAAACGAGTTGGCCTCCCCGACCTGGGAAACGAGCCCGAGGCGGGAGTCGACGACAGTCTCCGCGCGCCCGACCGTCTCGTCCAGGCCGACCGACGTGTGCTCGCGGCGGAGTTCGCGGTCGGGCGCGGAGCCACAGCCACACCCGGGTACCGGGTACAGGCGCCGCCGTGCGTAGGGGAGTTCGAGGACGTCCCCCGGCCGGGCGTCGCCGTCGATCCACGCGAGCAGACGGTGACCCGCCAGCGCGCCGGCGAGCCGCTCGGTGCGCGGGGCAACGTCGGCGGTTCCGCGCTCGCCGGCGTCCGATCCGCCCCCGTCGCTCGCTTCGACCCGGTGTCGAAGGCAGCGAAAACAGCCGGACTCGCCGAGGATGGAGGCGGCGGCGTCGACGCCCTGTAGGGGGCGGCCGCCGATCCCGCCCAGTTCGAGGGCGAGCCAGTCGGTCGCCGTCTCCTCGGCGCGCTCGAAGGCGCCGTCGCCGGCGACGCCGGTGACGATCGGGTACCCGACCGATCCGGCCTCGTCGGCGTCGATACGGTCGGGGTCGATCCCGGCGTCCCCGAGCGCCGTCTCCACGGCGACGGCCGCGCGCCCCGTCCCCGCGATTCCGACGGACACGTCCATGCGGACGCAACCGTGGCGGGGGAAAAAAGCGTCCCGGTACCGGGGCGCGCCGGAGAGCCCGCTACGCCATCAGGCTCTGGGCGACGGTCGCGAGTTCGTCCGCGGTCGCGTCGGTGAGCGTCTCGTCGCCGAACTTGAGGCGCAGGCGCGGCCGGCCGACGTCGATCGGCACCTTCTCGGTGTCGAGCAGGCCGAGATCCTCGAGATCCGTCTTCGTCCGCGAGAAGGTCGCCTTCGAGGCGATACCGACGTCCTCGCCCCACTTGGAGATGTCATAGAGGAGTTCCTCGTTCTTCGCAGCCACGAGCAGGCTGATCGTCACCTCGTCGAGCCCGTCGCCGTCGCCGCGTGCGGTTTCGAGCGATTCCAGCACCGCGTCGAAGTCGGCCTCGACCGCGTCGTTGAGCTCCTCCCCGAGGGAGTCCCGGACCTGCGACAGGGGCGGAGTCCGCAGGGAGAAGGGCTCGGCGCCCGCCCACGCGTCGTCGTAGAACCCCTCCGCGTGGTCGACGAACGCGCCGTCGTCCGTCGAGAGCGCCGCCGCGGACTCGCCGGCGACGACCAGCGCTGACACGCCGTCCGCCGATGCGACGATGTCGTTTCCGGGCGGCGAGGCGACCGTCCGCAACGAGAGGACGTCGTCCGCGACGAGATCGGCGGCCCGCCCCGCGATTATAAAGTCACCGACCGCGTTCTTGAGCGTCGCCTCGGCTGCCAGCAGGCGGATCGACGGGAGGTCGTCGGCGCTCGTCCCGACCTCGACGAGCTCCTGGATAAACCTCTCTGACGGTCCGATCACGGTCAGCGGCCCGGTCGCGTCGCTGAACAAACTGTCGAGCACTTCGTTGAGGGTCTGGTCGACGAGGGTCCGCATTATTTGTCGAGCTTACGAATTTCATGTATATAGGATTTTTGTTTTTTCGAGGGTATTTATAAGCAAATATATCCGGTTCGTCGGGTGCATCTTCGACGTCATCCCGTCCAACTCCGGGAGAAATCACTCGGTGGCTTCCCCATCGAGCAGCGCTCGACGGAGTTCGGGCGCCCAGTAGTACCGTTCCTCGTACACGGCGGGAAGTGCCAGTCCGCGGAGTAACGCACACACTTCCTCTCTGGACATCGAGACGTCCCGCTCGGTCCCCGACAGGCAGACCCCGTCTCCGAGGACCGAGCGCCGCCAGATCGCGGTCGCGTGGGCCGTTCCGTGCTCCACGCGCACCCGGAAGCGCTCGCCGGCCCGCGTGAGATGTACGACGGCACGATCCGGGACAGCCGGATCCGCCAGCGCGTACGTGCCGTCGCCGACGACCGCGTAATCCTTGTTCATGATCGTCCGTCTGCTGGCGATCCGGAGGGCCCGTTCGACCGCGAACCCCTCCGTGAGGAGCCGCGCGAACGCGGTGCCGACCCGCCTGGCCTGGCCGTCCAGCACCGGTCGAAGCGTGACCGCCCCCGCGACGCTACCCGCCTCCACGAGCGACACCCCCTGGTGGTAGGACCCACAGGCGTTCAGGAAAAACACCCTGGCGCCGCTGTACTCGAGCTCGGCCGCGTCGAGGTGCCCGTCGGTGCACCGGAGTCCCGAGCGGTCGCAGTGGCCGACGTAGTGGAGGAGATCCGTCGATCGACGGAGGGTCGAGGCGAGCGCGTCCCGATCCTGCCGGCGCTCGACACGAAGATCGACGCCGGGGTCGCCCCTGGCCCTCCGGTAGATCCGCCGGGCCGCGTCCGCCTCCGTGCTCATCTCGCCATCGTTGACGACGAGCGTGACGTCCGTCTGACCGCGGTCGACGCCGGGTCGCGAACGCCGGTTCCCGCCCGCCTCCGGGAGGAGTTTGAACGCGTCGATCGCGACGCCGTCGGCCAGCCAGGCGTGGAACCGCCCCCGGTTCAGGTCCGGAAGCATCGGATCGACCGTCGGCGCGCCGCCCGGAGCCCGGTAGAAGTCCTCCAGGGAGCGCTGGAGGCGCTCCTCTTCGGGGAGGCGACGCGCGTCCGGGAGGTAGACGAACCCGAGCCGATCGAGGACGTACCCGAGAGCCGGCACGTGTTCGGGCGTCGGCGTCGCGTACACCGAGAGGTGCCACTCGGGGAGTTCCGGTGCTATCCTTTCGAACGGGGCATCGAGATACGCCGCGAGCCGGCCGCCGACGCCCCTCCCGGCGGTCGCCACGGGGTCGATCCCGAGGTGCTTCAGGCGGCGCTCGGGGGCGCTTCCCGGCTCGTCGCGAGCACGCCGCAACAGGCAGTCGAGAACGACGACCCGGTACAGGAGCGACGCCGCCTCGGCCTGGAGCTCCGGAAGCGACGGCAGGCCGCGGCGAACGCCCGCCTCGGGGACGCGGAGAATCGGCACGTCACGGGACGCGACCGTCACGCGGGCGCCGAGATAGTACGCGAGCGGCGCGAGGACGAACAGGTGGCCGAGGTCCGGCGGAACCCGGAGTTCGACGCCGGTCTCGATCCTCTCCGATCGGATCGCGTCGGGGATCACGACCTCGTCGCCGCGCTCGATGGGCGGCGGGTTCCGCCCGGTCGCAGGGTCGGATCTCGCTGGCGACGCCGTCCCGTGGGCGACGCTCGCGTGTGTCAGCGCCGTCGCCACGCCGTCGGGCGTCCCCGGAACCGTGATCGACCGCCCGTCCCCGGAACCGGGCGGACGCAGACCGAGGGTCACCGGACGGGTGTCCGCAAACGATACCTCGATCCCGGTCGACCGGTCCCTGACGGTGGCCGTCCCCTCGAAGGCGAGAACGGCCGTCACGGGAGCCCTGATCCGGATCGGCCCACGCGGTTCCGGCGAACCCCCGCGGGTCACGCTGTCGGGCCGACCGCCGGGGTCGTCGGGTCGGCAGTCGACGCGCCCCGGCGGAAACCGGAGGCGACTGGTGTGTCCCGTGATCGTCGCCGCGACCCGGCGGTCGATCCCCGGGGCATCCGCGGGCGTGGACCACCCCTCGACGTCGATCTCACAGACGACGCCGTCCCCGTCCGACACGCGAAGGCACCTCGCGTCCGCGTCTACTCTCATTGACTGGATTAGTGCGTTATCACCTCCGTTCATTTAACTCTATTCCCCATGGTTTATGTGTTCCCCCGTCCGTACCGCGGGTGGCGCCATCGGGTCGTCCCCCGAACCGGGGAGACCGGGGGGTGGTCGCGGACGCAACGGCGCCACAAGCTAGCACTTATGATCCGGGCGATACGCGTTCAGGTATGAAGTACGACCGCGTTCGGGAGACGGACCCGGCGGTGGCGGACGCACTCGCCGCAGAGGTGGAGCGCCAGCAGGACACCCTCGCGATGATCGCCTCGGAGAACCACGTCAGCGAGGCCGTCCTCGAGGCCCAGGGGTCGGTGCTGACGAACCAGTACGCCGAGGGCTACCCCGGCGAGCGCTACTACGGCGGCTGTGAACACGCGGATACGGTCGAACAGCTGGCGATCGACCGCGCGAAGGAGCTCTGGGGCGCGGAGTACGTCAACGTCCAGCCCCACTCCGGCTCGCAGGCGAACATGGGGGTGTACCTCGCCGTACTCGATCCGGGCGATAAGATCCTCTCGCTAGATCTCACCCACGGCGGCCACCTCTCGCACGGCCACGAGATGAACTTCGCCGGGCAGGTCTACGACGTCGAGCAGTACGAGGTCGACATCGAGAGCGGACGGCTCGACTACGACGCGATCGAGGCACAGGCGAGGGAGTTCGATCCCGACATGGTCATCTCGGGGTTCTCGGCGTACCCGCGTCACCCGGACTGGGAGCGGTTCGGGGAGATCGCCGACGCCGTCGGCGCCTACCACCTCTCCGACATCGCCCACGTCACCGGCCTCATCGCGGGCGGCGTCCACCCCAGCCCCGTGCCCCACGCGGACTTCGTCACCGGGTCGACCCACAAGACGATCCGCGCCGGGCGCGGCGGGATCATCATGGCCGAGGAGGAGTACGCGGACGCGATCGACGCGGCGATAATCCCCGGGATGCAGGGCGGCCCCCTGATGCACAACATCGCCGGCAAGGCGGTCGGGTTCGAGGAGGCGCTCCAGCCGGAGTTCGAGGCTTACGCCGAGGAGACGGTCGCGAACGCGAGGACGCTCGCCGACACCTTCCAGGACCACGGCCTCTCGCTCGTCTCCGGCGGCACCGACAACCACCTCGTGCTCGTCGACCTCCGGGATTCCCACCCCGACGTCACGGGCAAGGATGCCGAGACGGCCCTCGAGGACGTGGGTATCGTCCTGAACGCCAACACCGTCCCGGGCGAGACGCGCTCGCCGTTCGTCGCCTCGGGCATCCGCGCCGGCACGCCCGCGCTCACGACGCGAGGATTCGGCGAGGACGAGCTCCGGACCGTCGGTGACTGTATCACCCGCGTGATCGACGCACCCGACGACGAGGACCTGAAAGCGGACGTCGCGGAGACGGTCCAGGACCTCTGTGAGGCGCACCCGATCTACCGATGACGGAGATCGTCGACGGCGACGCCATCGCGGCGGGGATCCGTGACGAACTGTCGGACGCGATCGCCCGACTCGAAGCCGAGGGGATCACGCCCGGCCTGGCGACGGTCCTGATGAGCGACGACCCGGCGCCCGCCACCTACGTCTCGCTCAAGCAGCAGGACTGTGAGGAGGTCGGCATCGAGAGCGTCCACGTCGAGATCGACCCCGACGCCCCCGCCCGAGAGCTGTACGACACCGTCGACGACCTCAACGACGACCCCGCAGTGCACGGCATCCTCGTCCAGACGCCGATCGCCGACCAGGTGGACTACGACGAGGTGGTGCGCCGCCTCGATCCCCTGAAGGACGTCGACGGCTTCCACCCCGAAAACGTCGGGTTGCTCGTCGGCGGTGACGCGCGGTTCAAGCCCTGTACCCCCCACGGCGTGCAGGTCATGCTCGACCGCGCGGGCGTCGACACCGAGGGGACGGACGCGGTCGTGATCGGGCGCTCGCGGATCGTCGGCAGGCCGATGGCGAACCTGCTGATACAGCGCGGCGAGTGGGGCAACGCCACGACGACCGTCTGTCACTCCCGGACCGGGGACCTGGCCGCGAAGACGCGAAACGCGGACATCGTGATCGCGGCCGCCGGCGTCCCCGAACTCGTCGACGGCTCCATGCTCTCGGAGGGTGTCGTCGTCATCGACGTCGGTTACAACCGGGTCGAACGCGACGGCGAAACGGTCTCCGTCGGGGACGTGGCGTTCGAATCGGCGCGGGAGAAAGCGAGCGTCATCTCGCCGGTTCCCGGCGGAGTCGGGCCGATGACCCGGGCGATGTTGCTGTACAACGCGGTGAAGGCGGCGAGCCTCCAGTCGGGCGTGGACGTGAGCCTCCCGTAGGGGGCTACGCCAGACCGGCCAGGCGCTCCTCCGCACGAACCAGCGCCGTCTCGTCGTCCTCCCGCAGGTACGAGCCCACGTCGCGGACAGCCTCGAGAAGCGTGTCGGCGTCCTCCGGCGGCACCTCGCCGTCGAGCGCTTCGATACGCGTCACGTGGTCGCCGAGCGTCTCGAGGATGGCCGGCGGTGACCGGTCGCGCTCCTCGAGCCACTCGATCGCCTCGCCCCGGTAGCGGTCGACGACGTCCGCCAGCGCGAGGCCGTACGGGCCCCGCAGGCCTCCGGGGACCTCCTCGGGACGCTCGCCGTCGGGGGCGCCCGACAGGAGCCCGAGAAAGTACGCCTCGGCGGCGTCGTCCGGGTCCCGGATCGACCGCCGGAGGTGGGCCGCCACGTGACGGAGCTCGTTCGCCGCGACCATGGTCTCGTCGAGGGGCCGTAGCTCGCCCGCGTGGACGAACCCCCTGGCGCTGACGTACGCGAGGGCAGCCTCCTCGGCGTCGTCGGCGACGTCCCGGAGGGGGCGCGTGTCGACGCCGGCCCGGACGTCGGCCAGTTCGAGGTCGACCGGCGCGTCGGTGTGGAGGTGCCGCTCCTCGCCGACCCCGACGCTGTGGATGCTCCCACAGACCGGACACGTCACGTTCCCGGTGTCGTAGTACTGCCACTCCTCGCCACAGTCCGCGCATCTGCGACGGCCCCGGATCCGCATACGCGTAACTCGGTCCCGCAGGGCAAACGTCTTTTGACACCCACGGGGGCAGTTCCCCCGACGCCTGCAAAGCAGTCCCAGCCTCCGAGGGGTCCGTCTCCGGACG
>CAYSJP010000054.1:0-11102 GCA_964431395.1 uncultured Halobacteriales archaeon | reverse complement strand
TTCGTGAAGGCGGGCGCCGTGGCCGGCTACTACATGCACCTCCGCGAGGAACCCCGCGCGGTGAGCTACGTGATGCTCATCGGCCTGTTCGGCGCGCTCGCGCTGACGATCGCAGCGGCGTACTCGATTTTGTAGTCCGCGGCCGTCGAACGGGTCGACCGTCGCCGTCCCGTTTCCAAACACCGAAGAGCCCTCGCGGTAACCCCAACGCGTGTCGATCGACCGACCCGGCCCCCGGATCGTCCTCGCGCTCGGAGTGCTCGCCGGCATCGGGCAGGCCGTTACCCTCCCCACGCTCCAGCCCGAACAGGTCACCCTCGCGACCGACGTCTACCACCACGCCACCGAGGCCGCGCTCGCGGGCGAGGACCCCTACACCGTCACGCCCCCGAACCTGTCGGGGTACTACTTTCTGTACCCGCCGGTGGTGCTGGGCGCGATGTTGCCCTACGGCCTGCTGGACCCCGACGTGGTGTACGTCGTCCAGACGGCGATCAACCTGCCCACGACCGCAGCCATCGCCGTCGTGCTCGTGCGCACCGTCGAGCGCGGGGGCGTCGACCTCGGGCGGGTCGACCAGGCGCTGGTCGTGGCGTTCGCGTTCGGATCGACCGGGGCGGTGACGAACCTTCTCAACGGCCAGGTGAACCCCCAGCTCGCGCTCGGGATCGCGGTCGGCGTCCTGCTCGTCGAGCGCGGTCGCGAGACGCTCGCTGGGGTCGTCCTCGCGGCGGTGGCGACGGTGAAGCTGTTTCCCGCGGTGGTGGGGGCGTGGCTGCTCCGGATGCGCGCCTGGCGGGCGGTCGCCGCGGCGGTCGCCACCGGCGTCGGGCTCGTGTTGCTCGGGTTGCTGGCCTTCGGCCCGGACCTGACGATGGCGTGGGTTTCGGACGCGATAGCCCGCGAGGCATCGGTGGGGACCTTCGAGGGGGGGCCCGATCCGGAGGCGAACAAGGTGACGATCCGCCGCCAGATCGCCTTCCTCGCGCCCTGGATGCCCGCCGGCCTCCTCTTTCCGGTCGGCGCCACGCTCCTGGCGCCGGTCGTGCTCGCCGCCTATCGGACGGTCGAGACCCGGCTGGACCGGCTGGTCGCGCTGCAGGTGACGCTGCTGGCGATGCTGATCCTCGTCCCGCTGGAGCCGTTCTACTTCTCGCTCGCCGTCTTCCCGAGCGTCCCCCTGCTGTACCTGATGGAGGGGCGCTGGCCGCGACGGCTCTTCCTCGTGGGGTTCCTGCTTGCGGCCGTGCCCCTGACGATGAGCTCCCTGACCGTCTCGATAGACACCCTCTCGCTGTCGCCCGGGATGGCCGACGCGCTCGTCTCGGCCGCCCGAGGCGCGTTCTCCTTCGCCCTGACCCCGATGTACGGGATCTGGCTCATGTTCGGCGCGTGCATCCTGTTTCAGCACCGGCGGGTCGTCCCGACGCCGGACGACAGGGACGGCTAATAATGACTCGTGTAGGCAATCACCGTATCGACCGCCCGACTGCGGGCGGTCGGAGAGATAAAACGCTACACGAGTCATTATGATGCTGTCGGCTGTAAGTCCGTGAGGAATTTCGCCACCCCGGGGTGGCGATCACCGGCACACAGTGAGCACAGTCGTCATCAGTCCACGTCCGCCCTGGGGAGTTCGATCGTGAAGACGGACCCGCGCGGATCGTTGTCCTCGACCCGGATATCGCCGTCAAAGCTCGAGAGAAGCGTGTGGACCATGTAGAGTCCGAACCCCCTGTCGCGGTCGGTGTCCGACTCGAAGATCCGCTCTTTTTTCGAGTCGTCGATTCCCGGGCCGTTGTCGGCGATCCTGAGACGGGCCACGTCCCCGGCGGTTCGCACGGTGACCTCGACCCGGGGCGTCTCCGTATCGTTGTGGTCGATGGCGTTGATCAGGACGTTCGAGACGGCGTGCGACAGCCCCTCGTTCGCGCGGACGGTCACGCCCGGTTCGATTTCGGCCGTTATCCTCGCGTCGGGGAACGTCGATTCGATCGTCTCGACCTGTTCGGACGCGCACGCCGAGAGATCGACCGCAATGAGTTCCGCCTGACCCGTGAGCGTCCGTGCGACCGGCCCGATGTTCCGGATCAACTCCACGAGCGAATCGCAGCGCTCGGTAACCACGTCGAGTTGCCGTCCGGTTTCCTCGTCGCTTTTCTTGGCGAGTTCCGTCGTAGTGCCCCGGATGACGTTGATACTGTTCAGGGCTTCGTGACGGAGTGTGCTGCTCAGAAACCCCAGGGCGTCCCGCCGTCTCTCGGCTTCGCGCCCGTGACTGATTGCACGGGCTTCGTTCACTCCGATGGTGAAGCCGGCGACCGCACCGATTCCCGTCGCGAGTCCGCCGGACTGGACAGGGGTGTTGATGTCGGTCGTGGGGTTGATGACCAGAAGAGCGACGTTCAGCAGTAAAATCCCCGCGCCGCCGAAACACCAGGCCACGACGCGCGGGTACGTGTCGGAGCGGAGTTCGGACCGGGAGAGCCAGCGCTCGCCGTACAGGAGCACGCCACCGAGTATAGCGGTCGGGACGAGCGGGATCAGCGCCCCCCTGATCGTCCGGGTTTCGACGGCGATGAGCACTCCCGCTGCCAGGCTACCCCCCACCAATAGGCCCCCGAGCGCGGTAACGGTGTGGACCCACCTGCGCATGTGTGTCGGCCACGTCACTCGGCGTTTTTAAACCCTCGTATGTTTCACGCTTGACCGGTACGCCTCTCGCGCGTCGTCCGACGAACGTGCCGCGTCGGGGGCGGTGACGGTCGGCGAAACGATTTTTTTCCGCGCATCCGTCGGTTCCGGCATGCGTGAGGTGTCTCGCCCGGACTCGTTCGTTCGACCGCCCCCCGCATCGGCCGGGGACGACGTCGCCGTCATCGCCCCGGCCAGCGGCCTGGCTGCGGTGTTCCCCGACGTGCTCGACCTCGCGGTCGATCGGCTGCGTGAGCGCTTCGACGTGCAACCCGTGGTGTATCCGACCGCCGAGAAGGATCCCGCGTACCTGTTCGAACACCCGGCGGAGCGCGCACGCGACGTTCACGACGCGTTCCGGGATCCGGACGTGAGTGCCGTGTTCGCCACCATCGGCGGCGCGGACCAGATCAGGATCCTCGAACACCTCGATCCGGACCTCCTGCGGGAGAACCCGACCCGGTTTTTCGGCTCGAGCGACAACGCCTGTCTCGCCAGCTACCTCTGGGGCTGTGGGATCGTCTCGTACTACGGCGGCACGCTCATGAGCGACGTGGCGACGGCGGGATCCCTCCCCGAGTACACCGAACGGTATCTCCGCCGAGCGCTGTTCGAGGAGACGCTCGGCGGGCTCGACCCCGCCGGGGAGTGGACCGACGACCCGATCGACTGGGCGAGCGACGACTACGCGGACACTGCCCCCACGTTCGAGGAGAACCCGGGGCGACGGTGGGACGTCCCGCGCCACGAGGCGGTCGAGGGCCGGCTCTGGGGCGGCTGTCTCTCGGTACTACAGGGACTGTTGGCCGGCGACCGGGCCGTACCCTCCCCCGAGGCCGTCGACGGTGACGTGCTCGCCGTCGAGACGTCCGAGGAACTGCCGGGTTCCGATATGGTCGGACTGATGCTCGCCTGCATGGGCGAACGTGGCCTGCTCGAACGGTTCGACGCCGTGCTGGTCGGTCGCCCACAGACCCGCTCGCACGATCACGACCCCGGTGAGGACGCCCGCCGGGCCTACCGGCAACGGCAGTGGACGACCGTCCGGGACGTGGTTCGCGAGTACAACCCGGGAGCAGTCCTCGCGTACGGGCTCGAGTTCGGCCACACGAGTCCGACGGCCCCGGTGCCGATCGGCGACCGCGTCCACGTCGACCCGGTCAGGGAGTCGGTCGTGTTTCCCGCGTCGTGCTGACATCCGAGAACGACCCGCGTGACCGGGTGCCTCCGATGATACGTCCGAACGTGGCTCGGTGACGGCCCTCGTCGTGGCGTGTCGCAACCTCGACCGTGCCCGGTCGGCCCGGGCGGACGTCCGGGCGTCAGTCGGCGACCCCTCCCTGTCGATCCTCGAACTGGACCTCGCCGACCTGTCGTCGGTGCGCTCGTTCGTCGACGCGTTCACCGAGGACCACGGTGAACTCCACGTGCTCTGTGACAACGCCGGGATCATGGCGAGCGCCAGACGCGAGACGAGAGACGGGTTCGAGATGGAGTTCGAGGACCTCCAAAGCGAGAACGAGTACGACAAGTGGGACGCCTACGGACGGAGCAAACTGGCAAACCTCCTGTTCGCCTACGAACTCGATCGCCGGCTCCGGGACGCGGGGGCGAGCGTGACGAGCATCGGCTGTCACCCGGGGTACGCCGCGACCGGACTCCAGCAACGCGGCCCGGAGATGGCGGGCTCCCGACTCCGGCTCTGGGGCATGAAGATCGCCAACCGGGTGGTCGCGCAGTCCGCCGAACGCGAAGCCCTCCCGATGCTGTACGCGGCGACCGCGCCCGACATCGCCGGCGGCGAGTACGTCGGCCCCGGCGGATTCATGAACATGCGGGGCGCCCCGGCCATCCAGGAGTCGAGCGACCGCTCGAGGGAGGAGGAACCGGCAGCCCGGCTCTGGGACGTCTCCGAGGACCTCACCGGCGTCGGGTTCGACCTCGACGCGGACGGGGGCTGATACTGTCGGCTGTAAGTCTGTAAAGAATTTCGCCACCCCGGGGTGGCGAGTATTTACGAAGTTACAGCCGACAGTATGATAATGACGCTTCCCGTCAGTAGTGCCAGGGAAACCCGGAGAAGTCGGGCTCCCGCCCCTCGAGAAAGGCGTCACGGCCCTCCTCCGCCTCGTCGGTCATGTACGCGAGGCGGGTCGCCTCGCCCGCGAACACCTGCTGGCCGACCATCCCGTCGTCGGCGAGATTGAAAGCGTACTTCAGCATGCGGATCGCCGTCGGGCTCTTTCGGTTGATCGTCTCCGCCCACGAGAGCGCGACTGCCTCTATCTCGTCGTGCGGGACCGCCTCGTTGGCCATTCCCATCTCGACGGCCTCGGCGGCGTCGTACTCCTTCCCGAGAAAGAATATCTCGCGGGCACGCTTCTGGCCGATCTGGCGCGCGAGATACGCCGACCCGAAGCCGCCGTCGAAGCTGGCGACGTCGGGGTCGGTCTGCATGAACCGGGCGTGCTCGTCGCTCGCGACCGTGAGGTCACAGACGACGTGGAGGCTGTGACCGCCGCCGACCGCCCACCCCGGAACCACGGCGATCACGGGTTTCGGCATGAACCGGATGAGCCGCTGGACCTCGAGAATGTGGAGCCGGCCGACCGAGGGCGTATCGTTGCTCCCGTTCGTATCTCCATCCGCGTCGCCGTACTCGTAGCCCGAACCGCCCCGGACCGACTGGTCGCCGCCCGAGGAGAAGGCCCAGCCGCCGTCCCCGCCCGGCCCGTTGCCCGTCAGCAGGACACAGCCCACGTCCGGCTGTTTGCGGGCGTGATCGAGCGCCGCGTACAGTTCGTCGACGGTTCCGGGCCGGAAGGCGTTGCGCACGTCCGGGCGGTCGAAGGCGATCCGGACCGTCCCCGAGTCGACCGCGCGGTGGTACGTTATGTCCTCGAAGGACCCCGGGTCGATCGAGCGCCAGCGTTCGTCGTCCATCAACTCCGAAACCATAGGGTGAGTCGGCCCCCTCGCGCCGTAAACCTTCGCGGTTCCGCCGGCGGCCGGTCGCCCTCGCGCCGGCGACCCGCCCTCGGCGCGGAGTGTACACGTTTTTAACTGCGCGCGTCGAACGCCGATCCAGTGGAGAATAGCCGTTTCGGTTCCCGGGAACACGAGGCGAACACATGATATCGCGAAAGCGCGTCGTCCGGGTAGCGACCGCGGTGTCGTTCACCGGGCTCGTCGTCATGTCCCTCGCCCTCGAGGCCTACAAGCCCGACATCGGGACGAACCCGGATCTCTACCTCGCCTTTTTCGGGCTGGGGGGCGTCTCCCTGGTGCTCGCCTGGTTCGCGTTCGCGGATCTGCGCCGCTGACGGGCCGCGATCAGGCGCGGAGCCGGCGACCCAGGCTCCGGACCGACTTCTCGACCTCGCCGGGGTGGGGGAGGCCGAGCCGGTGGTGGAGCCCGTCCTGGCGCTTCAGCGGATCGAACACCGACGGCTCCTCGAGCTCCCAGAGCCGGCAGGGCTCGGCCCGGGCACCGGCGCGGTCGATGATCGCGTTCGTCGCCCGCCGGGCCGCCTCGTTCGCGCTCTCCATGCACGCCAGATCCGAGTCGGTGCGGACGTAATCGGCCGCGAGGACGAGGTTCGGGATCCCCGTGGCAGCCTCCGGGCGGTGTTTCAGCGAGCCGACCGTGTTGACCAGGAGCGGTGACCGGTTCTCGACCCCGTCGTCGACGTTGACGATCGCCGGATCGAGGAACGACTCGACGATCATCCCCTCGTGCAGGCGCTCCTGACCGTCGCGGTTGAGGTGGGCCTTCACCTGGGCGAGGATCTCCGCGACGATCCGTTCACGGGTGCAGTCCCGCGCCGGCTTGCCGTAGAGGATCCCCGGCGTGTCCCAGTCGGAGGCGATCACCGACAGCACGCCCTCGACCGCGTCGTCGCCGCGCGCGCCGACGTCGAAGCGCTCCGCGTCCCAGAACTGCCGCTGGGAGACGGAGGTGAGCGCCCACGGCGAGTCCTGGTAGACGCCGTGGCCGCGCGCGAGTTGCAGGTCCTCCGTCAGGAAGAACTGGACCCCGTTCATCCACGCCGTTTCGAGCTCGTGGATCCCCGACAGCGACGGCGCCGCGCGCGCCATCGTCGGCGTCACGAGCTCCCGTGCGACCTCGACCGGGACCGCGAGGGCGTAGTGGTCGGCCTCGACCGTCCCGCCGCCGTCCGGCCCGTCGACGGTCACGCCCGTGACGCGCCGGCCGTCGAAGTCGATTCCAGTCGCCGGGCGGCCGGGATACAGCTCGACGCCCAGATCCGAGAGGTACCGGATCCAGGGATCGATCCAGGACTCGCTCGTCGGCCCGTCGAGCACGCGCTCGGTCGCCATCGAGGGGTCGAGCTGGCCGCGGAGCAACTGTAGGTAAATGCTCCCGATGGTCCTGGCGCTCCCGAGTTCGGGCCGCAGGGCGACCAGGGACTGCGTGCTGTGGCCGAGCTGTTTCTTGTACGCCTCCGAGCGGTGCTCGGCGTCGATGAACTCCCACCACGACACCTCGTCGAACTCCTCTGCCCGGCGGTCAGCACAACTCGTCAGGAGCGTGAGCAGCCGCCCGGCGAAAAAGCGGAACTCGCCGGGGTCGAGGTCGTCAGCGATCTGTGGCCGGAGCGCCCGCACCCACTCCCGGGGTGTCGAGGGCGTGCGCGTGCTCGGCGTGTTCTCCGGGCCGTCCGTGCGCGCGAGCAACGTCTCCTCGGTCTCGACGAGGTTGTCCGCGACCGACCCCCCGGCGTGGGGGATCCGACCCATCGTGTCGACGACGTGATGGTAGAACCCCGGAAAAAAGCGGAAGCCGTGCTCCCCATGCAAGGGCCGGGGGCCGTCGTCGATCGGGATGCTCCGGGCCTTGCCGCCGAACCGATCGTTCGCCTCGTAGACCGAGACCGAAAAGCCCCGCTCCGCGAGTTCCTGGGCCGCCGAGAGCCCGCCGATGCCGCCGCCGATGACCGCCACCGTGTGTCCTGTCATGGGAGGGAGAGCGCGGGTGCGCTCCGATGCCGAGACACTCAGGGCCCACGTCGATATATGGGTTGTGGCGCAGGCAGTAATCCGTCTCCCCCTCCCGGCGGCCGACCGTCATAGTCACCTTCTCGGCCCTGAAGGGCGGAGCTTGTCAGTGGACTCCCGGTCAGGCCTCTGAAGAGGCAGGGCTGTATCGCCCGTTCCCGTTCACTGTCCCTGACTTCAGGGCCAGGTGACTGGTGGCCCGTCCAGCGTGAGACGTTGGCTCGCGCCGGACGTATTTCATACCGATGTTCTTGGCCGCGTTGTAGTCCGCGTGCAGCTCGTAGTCACACTTGAGACACTGAAACTCGTCACCTTCGCGGTTCTCCTTTAGGGTCGTGCCGCACTTGCTACACCGCTGACTAGTGTAGGCCGGGTCAACCTGTTCGATGTTCAGCCCCTCGCCTTTGGCCTTGTACTGGACGTACTCATACAGCCGGCGGAACGCCCACTGCTGGAATTTCTTCCTGGTGGAGATTCGCTCGCGGATCTCCGAGAGGTCCTCGAACACGATCGTATCGCAGTCGTGCTCGATCGCTTCCTCAATGATCGCCTTACTGATCCGGTGGAGGAGGTCTTCACTCCAGCGGGCGAATGATGGCCCGATCTGGGCCATCGTGCGGTGGTTGTCGCCCTCGGGTGGAAGGACGTACTCGGCTGTGATCCGGCCGTTCACGGTTGCCAACGTCGCGTGATCGTTGTAGAAGGTCGCGGATCGCTTGTCGTATTCGGCGAAGTCGGCGGTGAATGTCGGCAGCGAGGCCTTTTGACCATCTTCCCACCGGGCGAGGATGCCTTTGAGAGCGTCGGCGGCCCGGTTGCGGGCCGCCTGCACCATGTTGGCGTGGAGGTCGGTTTCCTCGCGGACGCGGTCGTAGGTGCGCTCGTGGAGTTTGTTTTTCGCGGTGATGATGGAACCGTCATCATCGCGGCAGTGATCAACGACGAGGTTGGCAGCGAGTTTGACGGGGACGGTGCGCCGCACCTCCATACATCATCAGATCAGGCATATCGCTAAATACGTTCTGAACTTACTGCCGAAGTCGTGGGGGAGTCACCGAGGTAGATATACGTGGGTAGGTTCACCAAGCGAACGGGCTTCCTCCCCGCCCTGTTCGGTCCTCGGTTCCGACAGCAGAGTGTCGGAACACTCGTCCCTCACGGGAAGGGCGGGGTTTCCGCGCTGACTCAAGATGCGGTGATTCCCTACACGAGTCATCATCAGTCGCTCGCGCGGGACCGGTCGAAGGGGTGGGGCGGCAGACGGAGGTCGTCGAGTTCGGGGAGGTGCTTCAGGTTGTAGATGACGCGGGTGTCCTCTGCGACCGGCGCGCCGACACACGACAGCCTGAACCCGCGCTCGACCATCTCGTCCGGGAGGATGTGGTCGACGGGCTGGTCGAGATCGCCCGACGTGACCGCGACGGCGCAGTTCGCACACGCTCCGCCGCGGCAGGCGAAGGGCCAGGCGTAGCCGTCCCCCTCCGCGGCCTCCAGCAGGGACTCGTCGTCCCCGACCGTGAGCCGGCCGTAGTCGGGCGGGGAGAGATCCGCGCCCGCGGCCTTCTCGAAGAGATCCGGGTCGCTCACCTCCCAGCCGTGGTCCGCGAGCACGTCGTAGTTGAGGAACTCGACGGTGCGCGGGGCCGGGTCGTCGCGCTCGGGTTCCGGCGTGGATTCGCCCGGAGGGGTCGCCCGCTCCCGTGCGCGGTGGGTGCTTTCGTCCGGCTCGACCGGCTCGATCGCGGCCGCCTCCCCGGACGAGATGGTCTCGTAGGCGTCCCGGACGCGGCGGAACTCCGCGGCGGACCCGCCCTGGTCGGGGTGGGCCTCCTTCACCCGTTCGCGGTATGCCTGCTCGATCTCGTCGGCGTCGGCACCCCGTTCGAGGCCCAGCACGTCGAACGGGGAGTCCATACCTGCAGTAGTGGGGTCGGGCTGAAAACTGGACCGGAACGGTCGCGGGTGATCGACCGGCCCTACAGCAGGTCCGCCACTTCGTCGGCGACTTCCTCGGGGGTGTCGCCGACCGGGACGCCCGCCGCGGTGAGGGCGTCGATCTTCGACTGGGCGGGTCCCGTTCCGGAGCCGGCGACGATCGCGCCGGCGTGACCCATGCGCTTGCCGGGGGGTGCGGTCCGCCCGGCGATGAAGCCCACGACGGGCGTGTGGACGTGTTCGTCGATGTAGGCCGCGGCCTCCTCCTCGTCTTCGCCGCCGATCTCGCCACACATGACGATCGCGTCGGTGTCGGAGTCCGCCTCGAACAACGAGAGCGCGTCCACGAAGTCGGTGCCGATGATCGGGTCGCCGCCGATGCCGATCGCGGTGGACTGACCCAGGCCACGGTCGGTGAGGTTGTCGACGACCTGGTAGGTGAGCGTTCCCGACCGGGAGACCAGGCCCACCGAGCCCCCGGAGAAGATGTTGCCCGGCAGGATGCCGAGTTTCGCCTCGCCGGGCGTGATCACGCCGGGGCAGTTGGGGCCGACGAGGTAGGTGTCGGTCTCCCCCTCGGCGCGCTTGACCCGGGACATGTCCTGGGTCGGGATGCCTTCCGTGATCGCGACGACGAGATCCAGGCTCGTATCCAGCGCCTCGAACAGCGCGTCCGCCGCGAACGCGGGGGGCACGAGCACGACGGACGCGTCGGCGTCGTGGGCCTCGACGGCCCCCTCGACCGTGTCGTAGATCGGGATGCCGTCCATCTCCTCGCCGCCCTTGCCGGGGGAGGTGCCCGCGACGACGTTCGTGCCGTACTCGACCATCTGACGGGTGTGGAACTTGCCCTCGCCGCCGGTGATGCCCTGGACGATCACGCGCGTGTCGTCGTCTACCAACACGCTCATGCGGACCACCCCGTGGTTCCCATGAGGTCGTGAGTCGCAGCCGAGCGAGCACGGCGAGCGATGGATCGTCTCACGGAACTCATGCTTTCACCTCCTCGGCGTACGCGACTGCACGTTTCACCGCGTCCTCCAGCGTGGACTCGACGGTCACGAGATCGGTGTTGAGGATCTCCATGCCCTGCTGGGCGTTGGTGCCCGCGAGCCTGACCACGACGGGGTTGGGGATCCCTTCGAACGCCTCCAGGGCGGTGTTGATCCCCTCGGCCACCTCGTCGCCGCGGGTGATCCCGCCGAAGATGTTGAACACGACCGCGTCGACGTTCGGGTCGGAGAACACCATGTCCAGCGCGTTCGTCACGCGCTCGGCCTTCGCGCCGCCGCCGATGTCCAGGAAGTTCGCCGGCGTCCCGCCGTAGTGGTCCACGAGGTCGAGCGTCGTCATCACGAGCCCCGCGCCGTTGCCGATGATGCCGACGTTCCCCTCCAGACGGACGTAGTCGAAGCCGTACTCGTTGGCCTTGGCCTCGAGGTCGTCCTCGGCGG
>CAYSJP010000053.1:0-11211 GCA_964431395.1 uncultured Halobacteriales archaeon | reverse complement strand
TCCGCCAGCACCGCCGGACCGACCACGCCCCCGACGACCACGATGCCGATCGCGAGGAGGAGAAGCCGTCGGGAGCGGGAAGCCATTGTGCGACACCTCGTCGGGACGAGCAATAAACACTGTGGCCTCGCGCCAGCCGAGCCGGCCCATCGGCACGACTAAACCCGTCGAATCCAAAGAGCACGGTATGAGCATCGATTCACACGCTGGAGTTACGGAGGACGACGGGGTGGAAGCGCTCGCGAGCGAACTCGGGGCGGCGATAGCGGACCTGCCGGAACACGAGCGGTTCCGCGAGGCCGAAGCGGAGGTCGCCGAGGACGACGAGGCCCAGCAGATGATCGTGGAGTTCGAACAGCAACGCGAGGCGTTCGCGCTCGCCCGACAGGCCGGCGACGCGACCCAGGAGGACATGCGCGAACTCCAGAAGCTCCAGCAGGAACTGCACTCCCTGCCGGTGATGGCGGAGTACCTGGAGGCCAAGGAGGCGCTCACGGACCGTCTCGAGGCCCTCAACCGCGCCATCTCCGACCCCATCGCCGTGGACTTCGGCGGCGAGGCGGGCGGGTGCTGCCAGGACGAGTGACCCGCGCCGGTACCTGACTGCCGCGGCCGTTCCTCACCGATTCGCGCCGGTTTTCACGCTCCGACCCCGACCGATCGGTATGGCCACACCGGGGGAGACGGTGATCGCGACCGCCGTCGCGCTGACGGTCACGGCGAGTTTCCCCTTCTACCTCTACGGCGCGTGGATCATCCTCCAGTCCGAGACGGTGACGTGGTCGGTGCTGACCCGGCACCTGACGTTCGTCGGCACCGGACTCGCCCTGACCACGATCCCCGTCGTGACGTGGATGGCGCCCCGGCTCATCTGGGGGACGGTCGGGTTCGACAGCTTCACCGCGCTGCACGCGTTTCTGGGGGTCCAGGCGTACGCGCTGCTCCTGTTTGCGCTCACCGGCATCGCCCGGATCTTCCAGGTCAAGCGCCGTTACGACCTGTACCACGATCCGGACCCGGACATGGCTATCTCGGAACTCCACGAGAACATGGGCGCCTGGCGCTTCCGGCTCCGCATCGGCGTGTTCGGGTACGTGATCCTCTGGCTGCTCGCGTGGCTCGTCGGAACCGCCCGGTACGTCCTGTTTTACCTCTGAGCGTGCTCCACCCCGCGCCGGGGCGACACAGACAACGCTCGCGGGGCGAAGCGGGTCAGAATCGCTCGGCGAGCTCGCGGGCGACCTCGAGAAGCTCCTCGCGCTCTTCGGCCGGGAAGTCGTACTCCTCGCGCCTCCCGACCCCCAGGACGCCTTCGAGCGTGCCGTCGCCGGACAGCATCGGGACCGCGATCGTCCCCTTCAGTCCCGTCGCCCTGGCGCCTCCCTCGGCCACGCCGTCCTCGTCGACCTGGAGGTCGCAGGTCGCGACTGGCTCGCGTCGCTCGGCCGCGATCCCGGCCATCCCCTTGCCCGGAGGGATCGTCTCGATCCGGTCGCGCACCTCCTCGGGGACGTCCTCCGCCGCGACCAGTCGCAGGACGTCGCCTTCGGCCCTGTGGATCGTGCCGGCGGTGCATCCGAACTCCTCGATCACCCCCCGCAGGACACTCGCCATGTCGAGGTTCGCGTTCGACATCGTGTTGGGACGAGGGGACTGCTGGAAATTAATTCCACCGGTGGGCCGGGGTGGGTTGGCGGCGTTCGTGTGGTTCCGGCCTCGCACGCCGGCCGGTCATGATGATTATCAGTCGTCCCAGGGCTCGCCACTCGCCAGATCGACGTCCGAATCCAGCTTCGAGGAGGGACAGACGTCCTCGAGCACGCAGTCCCCGCAGTCGGGGTTTCGCGCCGTGCAGGTCGCCCGGCCGTGGCTGATGAGCAGGTGTGTGAACGCCCGCCAGTCCTCCTCCGGAACCAGCTCCATCAGTTCGTCCTCGATCCGTTCGCGATCGGTCTCCTCGGTGAGCCCGAGCCGGCGGGCGAGGCGCATCACGTGGGTGTCGACGGCGATCCCCTCGATCACGTCGTGACCGTGCTGGAGCACGACGTTCGCCGTCTTCCGGCCCACGCCCGACAGCTCCGTGATGGCGTCCATCGTGTCGGGCACCTCGCCGTCGTGCTCCTCGACGATCGTCTCACAGGCGCTCACGATCCAGCCGGCCTTCTGGTTGGGGTAGGTGATCGAGGAGATGTCCTCCCTGAGTTCGTCCTGGCCCGCCTCGGCGTACTCCTCCGGGGCCCCGTACTTCTCGAAGAGGTCCGCGGTGACTCCGTTGACGCGCTCGTCGGTGCACTGCGCGGAGAGGATCACCGCGACGAGCAGTTCCAGCCGGGTGTCGAAGTCGAGTGAGATGGACTGATCGGGGTACTCCGCGTACAGCCGGTCGACGACCTCGTCGGTCTGGTCCTGCGGGGACGGGAGGGCTGTGCCCATACGCTACCGTCCGGTCCCGGTGAAATGATACTGTCGGCTGCCCCCGGACGAGGCGGGGAGTGAGACTCCGCGGGGTTTAAGAACGCATCGCTCGCGGTGTCGGGCATGAAAGCGACCGCGCGGGCACACCCCATCCAGGGGATCGTGAAGTACCACGGCATGCGCGATCACGATCTGCGGCTGCCCTATCACGACAGCATCAGCGTCTGTACCGCGCCCTCGAACACCACGACGACGGTCGCGTTCGATCCCGATCGGGGCGAGGACACGTACGTCGTCGACGGCGAGGAACTGTCGGGCCACGGCGCCGACCGCGTCCGGTCGGTCGTCGACGAGGTCCGGGATCGGGCGGGGATCGACGGCCGCGTCCGCCTCGAGAGCGAGAACTCCTTCCGGACGAACGTCGGTCTCGGGTCGTCGGCGTCGGGGTTTGCCGCCGCCGCGACCGCGCTCGCGGAGGCCGCCGGCCTGGACCTCTCGCTACCCGAGATTTCGGCGATCGCCCGCCGCGGCTCGGCGTCGGCGGCGCGGGCGACCACCGGCGGGTTCTCGATCCTCCACGACGGGAAGAACGACCGGGACTGTCACGGCGAGCGCCTGGAGACGGGCTTCGAGGAGGACGACCTCCGGATCGTGATCGGGATGATCCCGGCCTACAAGGAGACCGAGGCGGCCCACCGCGAGGCCGAATCGAGCCACATGTTCGAGGCGCGACTCGCGCACATCCACGAACAGATCGCCGAGGGCAAGGACGCGCTCCGCGCGGGTGACTTCGAGCGCACCTTCGAACTCGCCGAACACGACTCGCTGTCGCTCGCGGCGACCACGATGACCGGCCCCGCGGGATGGGTGTACTGGAGGCCGGCGACGCTCGCGATCTTCGACGCGGTGCGGGACCTCCGGGAGGAGGGCGTTCCGGCGTACTTCTCGACGGACACGGGTGCGAGCGTGTACGTGAACACCACCACCGAGTACGCCGACCGGGTCGAGGCGGCGGTCGCCGAGCACGCCGAGACGCGGATCTGGGAGGTCGGCGGGCCCGCCCGGGTTCTCGATCCCGCGGAAGCGCTGTTCTGATAATGACCGTTGTAGGCAATTACCGCATCGACCGCCCGACGGCGGGCGGTCGGAGCGGTAAGACGCTACAACAGTCATTATGACCGTCGGGACCATTTCCCCGGCTGCTCGGTGATTCGGTGGGTCCGAATCCGTCAGTTCAAGACGACAACGGCCAAAGCATACGTATGAACGTCGCCGTCCTCGGAGCCGGGTACGCGGGCGTGACGGTCGCCCGCCGGCTCGAACGATCCCTCCCCGCCGACGCCGAGATCGTCGTCGTCGACGATTCGGGCGAACACCTCGTGCGCCACGAGGTCCACCGCCTGATCCGGCGTCCCGGCTTCGTGGAGGACATCACCGTCCCCCTCGGAGAACTGTTCGATCGCGCAACGGTCGTGACCGACCGCGTGACCCGGGCCGATCCCGACGCCAACCGGGTCGAACTCGCCTCGGGGGACCCCATCGAGTACGACTACGCCGCGGTGTGTCTCGGGGCCGAGACCGCCTTCTACGACCTCCCGGGCGTCGTGGAACACGGCCTCCCGCTGCGCGACGTCGAGCACGCCGAGGCCGTGCGCGCCGCGTTCCTCGACGTCGTCGAGTCCGGGGGTGGCCGGTTCGTGGTCGGCGGCGCCGGGCTCTCCGGGATCCAGGTCGCGGGCGAACTCGCCGCCCTCGCCCGCGAGGAGGACGCGAGCGACGAGATCGAGGTCGTCCTGACGGAGATGCGCGACGCCGTCGCGCCGGGCTTCCCCGAATCCTTCCGAGCGGCGGTCCGCGAGGAACTCGAGACCGAGGACGTCGACGTCCGCACCGGCGTGACCATCGAGGGCGCGGACGAGTCCGAGGTCGCGACCGAGGACGGCCCGATCGCCTACGACGGGTTCGTCTGGACCGGCGGGATCGCCGGATCGGGCGCGCTCGCCGGCGAGCGCCCGCAGGTCCGGAGCGACCTCCGGCACGGCGACGGGACGTTCGTCGTCGGCGACGCCGCCCGGGTCGTCGACCGCGAGGGCGAGGCGGTTCCGGCGAGCGCGCAGGCCGCACTGTCCGAGGCCGGCGTGGCGGCGGCGAACATCGCCGACCTGGTCGCCCACGACCGGGAGGGCGGAACGTTCGAGCCCCGGCTGGACACCGTCTCCTTCTCGCCGAAGGGCTGGGTCGTGAGCGTCGGCGACGGCACCGTCGCGACCGTCGGCGGGACGGTCCTCCGCGGGCGGGCGGCGCTCGCGGCGAAGGCCACCACCGGCGTGGGCCACCTCTCCTCGATCGGCGCGACCTCGCGAGCGATCGAACTGGCCCGCGAGGAGTTCGGCAGGTGATCGCCGCTCCCGTCGAAACGTATAAATACCTCGCCGTTCCAGGGTATATCACGGTAAACCATGATAAATAATCAGGGTCGGACCTGCCCAGTGTGTGACCACCAGTTCGACGACGGTGGGCGGATGCGGGCCCACATGTTGACGAACCACCGCAAGAGCGACCTGGCCGACGCGGTCCTGGCGGCGTCCTCCGAGTCGGACGCCGGTGAGGCGGTACTCCCCGGCGCGGAGTGACGCGGTTCCGGCGTCCGTCCCTCGTAGTACCCCGGGTTTTCTCCGTCCCCCGTAGTACCCCGGTTTTTTGCGTTCGCACGCCACAGGGACAGCCATGTCAGATCCCACGGTCGGTTTCGTCGGTCTCGGCATCATGGGCCTCCCGATGGCGAAGAATCTGCTCGACGCGGGCTATCCCGTCGTCGGCCACAACCGGTCGCGCGAACCGGTCGACGAACTGGTGGCGGACGGCGGCGAGGGCGCAGAGACAGCCGCCGAGGCGGCCCGGCGGTCGGACGTCGTCGTGACGTGTCTCCCCGACTCGAACGTCGTCGAGACGGTCGTACGTGAGGACGGCGGGATCGTGGACGGCCTCTCGGGCGGCGAGACGTTGATCGACTGCTCGACCATCTCGCCGACGATCACGGAGGAACTCGCCGACGACCTCGGGGCGATGGGCGTGGACATGCTCGACGCCCCCATCAGCGGCGGCGAGGAGGGAGCGATCGAGGGGACCCTGTCGATCATGGTCGGCGGCGACGCGGACGTTCTCGACGCCCACCGGGGGCTGTTCGAGGCGATGGGCGGGACGATCACCCACTGTGGCCCCAGTGGGGCGGGCCAGGTCGCGAAGGCCTGCAACCAGATCGTCGTCGCGAACACGATGGAGGCCGTCTCGGAGGCGCTGGTGTTCGCGGAGAAGGCCGGCGCCGACGTCGAGGCCGTCGTCGACGCCATCTCCGGGGGCGCGGCGGGCTGCTGGGCGCTGGACAACCGCGCGCCGAGCATGATCCGCGGGGACTTCGAGCCCGGCTTCTTCGCCTCCTACCAGTACAAGGACCTCCGGATCGCGACGAGCGCGGGCGAGGAGTTCGGCGCGCCCATGCCGATCACGGCGGTCACCCACGATATGTACAAGACCATGGAGGAGACGGGGATGGGCGAGGACGACAACTCCGGCGTGATGCAGGTCCTGGAGATGATGGCCGGCGAGGAGATCAGGATCGACGAGGAGTGATCCGCCGTGGATCGCGACCCCGGGATCACTCGGGGAGCGTCGCGACGACCGCGTCGCCCGTCGCGGCGTCGATGTGGACGTTGTACGCCGCCGCGGCGTCCTCGGCCCGAACCACCCACGTCCCCGCCTCGCGGTACACCTCGGTGATCTCGGCGTCGTCGTGACCCTCCCGGGCCAGCGCGTCGGCCGCGACGTCCCGCGTCGTCTCCTCACTTTCGACTTCCGGCTCCTCCGTTCCGAGCCCCACGGTGACCACCGGGACCGGCGCGAGCCGGACGACCCGTTCCGTGACGCTCCCGAGCAGGACGCGGTCGATCCCGGACCGGCCGTGGGTCCCCATGACGACGAGGTCCACCCCGTGTTTTCCGACGTAGTCGACGATCTCCTCGTATGGCGTGCCCTCCCTGGTCGCGGTCTCCGTTTCGATCCCCGCGTCCGCTCCACGGGTTGCGATCCGCTGTAGCGCTCGCTCGCCCTGTGCCCTGAGCCCCTCCCGGATGCGCCCCACCTCGACGCCCGCGCCGAGTCCGCTCTTGCCGGCGTCGAGCACGTACAGCCCGTGCAGGACGGCGTCGAAGCGATCCGCGAGTTCGATGGCGTGGTCCAGCACGTGCGACGTGCCCGGGCTCCCGTCGGTCGGAACGAGGACTGTGTCGTACATCACGGGCCGACCTACGCGCCGCGGGGAACTAAGACCGGAGTACCGTTCCCACGGACTGGGATTTCCGGCGTGGGGGCCAGTTTCCCCCGCCGGTGATCCCGCTCACGAGGCGTCGCCGGCACCGGCGTTCAATCCGTCCGGGAGGCCCGTTCCCTTGAGCCCGACCGTCTCTCGGATCCGGAACTGGTACAGCCGCGCCCCCCACGACGGGCCGGCGTCCCGGAACGCCTCCGGCTGCCAGGCGCCGCCCGGCACGTCGTCTTTCTCCTCCCACTCCTCCTCGGGGAGTTCGGCTATCTCGCCGGTCAGGACCACGCTCTCCCAGATGAACGCCGACGTCGCGTCGTACACGAGGAAACTGGCCCGGTCGGCGCGGTCGCTCAGTTCCGCCTTGTGGCTTCCCTCGCCAAGGACGAAGGTGAAGTACAGGCGGTCCTCGCCGTCGAAGTCGAACGACATCGGGATCATGTACGGTGCGCCACCGTCCGGAAGCCCGAGGACTCCGACGTTCCGGTGGGAGAGGAACGACCTGATCTCCGCCTCGTCCATCCGGGTGACGCCCGTCGGTCGGGTTTCGTCGACGCTCATGTTCGGATCTACCACGACACACCACATAACTCGTCCGTCAGTTATCGGATCGCGGGAACGCCGGGGGTGACCGTCGCTCGCGGTCGACCGCCGACCGCTCGCCGGATCCCGTCGCTTTAACCGCTCCGGGCCCGACCGAACCACATGACTGATATCGGCATCGTCGGGGCGGGTGCGGCAGCCGCGGCGACGGCGTTCAGGCTCGCGGACCGGCTCCCGGACGCGGACGTGACGGTCCTGGAGAAGTCCGGCGGGGTGTGTGGCCGGGCGGCGACGCGGCGCCACGACGGGATTCGGTACGACTACGGCGCCAACTACCTGAAATCCGACGACGAACGGGTCGTCGACCTCGTCACGGAGACCCTCGACACGGAGGGCCTCGTCGACGTGACCGAACCCATCTACACCTTCGACGCCTCGGGCGAGGTCTCCCCCGGCCGGTCGGCGGACGAACACAAGTGGTCGTATCGCCGGGGGCTCACCCAGATCGCCAAGCGCCTGTTCGCCCGGACCGACGCGACCGTCCACCGCCGGACCCGGGTCGAGAGCCTGAGCCGTGAGGACGGCGTCTGGACGCTCGCCGACGCCGACGGCGGCTCCTGGGGTCCCTTCGACGCCGTCGTGTTGAACCCGCCGGGACCACAGACCGCCGACCTCCTCCGTGACGCCGCGTGGGACTCCGATGCCCGCGACGCGCTCCTCGAGGCCGCGGACCTGCCCTACCGCACCGTCTGGACGGCCGTCCTGCAGTACCCCTTCGAGATCGACGTTCCCTACTACGGGCTGGTGAACGTCGACAAGAACCACGACGTCGGCTGGATCTCCCGCGAGGAGTGCAAGCCGGGCCACGTGCCGGAGGGCGAGTCGCTGCTCGTCGTCCAGGCCGGCCACGAGTGGTCCGTCGAGCACTACGACGCGGACCCGGCGGCGAACGTCGCTGCGCTCGCCGATCACGCCGCCGAGGTCGTCGGCGACGAGCGCCTGCGCGATCCGGCCTGGACCGACCACCAGGGCTGGCGGTACGCCCAACCCGAGGAGGGGGCGCCGGCGGACCCCCTCCGGGCGGCCGAGGCCGAGGGGCTGTATCCGACCGGCGACTGGGTGACGGGCGAGGGGCGTCTCCACGCGGCGCTCGCGAACGGTCTCGACACCGGCGGGCGGCTGGCCGACGCGCTCCCCGGGTGACGGTCATACGGTCCACCCGATTCGGGGGAGTGGAGTGCCGACTGCTGTCGCTCCGCTCCGACGCTCGCCGTCGACGGTCCCCGAGGACCGGGCCGCGGCGCGGTGGTCCGTGTGGGTCCGCTCCCGTGTTCACTCGACGAACTCGACGTCCGTGATCTCGAATCGGGCGCCCCCCTCGGCGCTCTCGGTGACCCCGATGCTCCAGCCGTGTGCGTCCACGATCCGCCCGACGATCGCCAACCCGAGACCGGACCCGCTTTCGCTCGTCGAGTACCCGCCCTCGAATATGCGGTCGCGCTCGTCCTCGGGGATCCCCGGCCCGTCGTCCGCAAGGTAAATTCCGTCCGCCTCCTCCAGCGTTCCGACCGTGATCTCCTCGCCCCCGTGTTCGATGGCGTTCCGGAGGAGGTTCTCGATCACGTTGGTCAACCGCCCACCGTCGGCCCGTATCGTTCGATCGGTCCGGACGGTCAGATCCGCGCCGTCGTCCTCGACGTGACTCCAGCAGCGTGACAGCAACTGTCGCAACTGGACCGGTTCGGTCTCCCCGACCGTCGATCCCTCGCGGGCGAGCTCCAGCAGATCGTCGATGAGTTGCTCCATCCGGTCGAGTGCCCGCCCGATTCCGTCCAGATGCGGGTTCTCACCCGCTTTTCTCGCGAGATCCAGCTGAAGAGACGCCACGTTCAGCGGATTCCGGAGGTCGTGGGAGACGAAACTGGCGAACTCGTCGAGACGATCGCGTTCCCGTTGCAGTTCTCCCTCCCGGTCCTGCAGCCGTTCGATCTGGTCGAGCCGAGCGAGCGTCGATTCCACCAGGTTGGCCCACACCTTGACGCGCTTGAGGTCCTGATCGTCGAACGTCGACCCGTCCGTGTGCCCGATGTTCAACACCCCGTGTTCACCGAGCGGTGCAACCAGTTCGCTCCGGATCGGCGTCTCGTCGTTGTAGCGATCCTCGTAGTCCGCCATGTCCGTGACGACGCGCGCCCGTCCGCTCTCGAACGCGTCCCACGACAGCGAACTCGTCTCCGCCGAGTAGACAGGGGGGCTCTCGATGAGTTCTTGCCCGCGGTCGGTTATCGCCACTGGCTCGAGCGCGGTCCGTTCGTCGTTGCTCAGCCAGAGCCCCGCGATGTCGAAGTCGAACGCCCGTTCGATACCCGTTATTGCGACGTCCGCCGCCTCGGCGGGTTCGGTCGTCTCCAGGAGGTCCTGCGTGCACTCCTGTAGCTGCGTGAGAGTGCTGGCGTAGCCGGCGAGATACTCCTCGGTCTCCTTGCGGTGTGTGATGTCGCGGCTCGCGATCAGGACGCCGTCGACCGGGTCGGTACCGATGTAGTTCGTCGCCCTGTTCTCGAACCACCGGCACTCCCCGTCGGAGTCCTCGATCCGGAACTCCGTTCGAATCATCTCCTCCGGGCCGCAGGTCAGCACGCGCTCGAAGTCCGACTGCACGTGCTTCCGGTCGTCCGGGTGGATGTGTTCCGCGGCCCCCTCGCCGGCCACATTCAGCGGTTCGGAACTGTCGACGCCCTCGGGCGTCGAACTCCGATACTTGACGCGCCCCGACTCCTCCAGGACCGTGATGAAATCCGGCGAGTACTCCAGAAACGTCTCGTAGCGTTCGAGCTCCCGTATGCGGTTGATCTCGTCCGTGACGTCGGTGATGGAAAGAACCACGCTCTCGACGGCGCCGTCGTCGCCGAACAGCGGCGTCCCGTTCACCTCGAGTGTCCGGCGCCCCCGGTCTTCTCCGACGACGGTGTGTCGGTAGTTCTCGATCGGCTCGCCCGAGTCCAGCACCTGCCGAAACGGGAGCTCCTCCTCCGGGATCGGCTCCCCGTCCACGTCCGTGACGTTCCACCCGGAGTCGTCGCCCGCCCGATCGATGATCGTCGCGGGCTCGGCTCCCAGGTTCTCCCGGGCGGCTCTGTTCGCGTAGACGATCTCGCCACGTGCGTCGACGCGTACCACGGCCGTCGGCACCGTCTTCAGAACCTGCTGTAGTTCGTGGAGTCGACCGGTCGCCTCCCGTTTGGCCCTGTGAGCGCCCACCGCGTTCCTGATCCGATTGATCAACAGTTCGTACTGCTCCGGGCCGGAATCCTTCTGCAGGTAGTCCGTTACGCCGGCGGAGATGGCATCACTCGCGACCCGTTCCGACCCCTCCCCGGTGAACAGCACGAACGGCAGGTCGTCGTGCTCGGCCCGGACCGACCGGAGGAACTCGACGCCGTCCATCCCGGGCATGTCGTAGTCACTGACGACGCAGTCGACGTGGTCAGTGGCGAGTCGATCTAACCCCTCCGTCGCGCTCGTCTCGGTCAGAACCGTGATTTCGCCGTCCACGTGCTCCAGGAACTCGGCAGTGAGCTCGACGACTTCAGGGGTGTCGTCGACAGCCAGAACCGTGACCTCCTCATGAGCCGTTCCCACCGTGAGGGACTGTCGCACGTCGTCGAACGGCGCCTGCTCCATGAGGACTCATTATCCTCAGGGGAGAAAAAAGCCCGTCGTCCATTTCTAATCGCAGCGTCCGCGCGTCGTCGGTCGTGAGCAGGGTTTTTTTGCCGTCCGGGCCTTCCTCGTCGTATGCATCTCAGACGACGGCGGTTTCTCGCCGTCGGCTTCGCGGCGGCGCTCGCCGGCTGTTCCGGCGACGCCGGGACCGAGGACGCTCCCACCGGATCGAGCGAGACGGGCAGTCCGACGGAGACCACCGGGACGGG
>CAYSJP010000052.1:0-11240 GCA_964431395.1 uncultured Halobacteriales archaeon | reverse complement strand
CTGTCGAGTGACGACATCTACGATCAACTGGCGAACCGGCGGCGACGGTACGCCCTGCACTACCTCAAGCAGGCCGGCGATGTCGTCGACGTCCGGGACCTCGCCGAACGGGTCGCGGCCTGGGAAAACGAAACCACCGTCGAGGAACTCGGGTCACAGGAGCGCAAGCGCGTCTACATCGCGCTGTACCAGTCCCACCTTCCCACGATGGACGAGGCCGGGACGGTCGATTACGACGACGACGCCGGGACCGTCGAACTCACGGACGCCATCGCGGACACGGACGTCTACATGGAGGTCGTTCCCGAGGAGGACATCCCCTGGGACCTGTACTACCTCGGACTGTCAGTCGCGAACGCCACCCTCCTGGCGCTCGCGTGGCTGGAGGTGCGGCCGTTCACACAGGTGCCGGATCTCGGGTGGGGCGCCGTCGTGCTCGTCTCGTTTGCCGCCTCGGCGTTCATCCAGTTGTTCTACCGCCGCCGGATGCAACTCGGCGACGAGGGCCCACCGCCGGACCTCGCGGGCGCCGATTGACGGAGCCAGTGGCCACCGATAGAACGGATCGACGCCGATATCACTCCGGATTTTCACTTTCACTCTCCTGTTTACGGAGCTTTATATCCCGTGGGGCACAACCGGAGAGTACCATGGCAGCAGACGCAGATCTGAAAGACCTGCCGGGCGTCGGCCCGGCGACGGCGGAGAAGCTCAGGGACAACGGTTTCGAGTCGTTCCAGAGCGTCGCGGTCGCGAGTCCGGGCGAACTCTCGAACACGGCCAACGTCGGGGAGGGCAACGCCGCGGACATCATCCAGGCCGCCCGCGAGGCCGCCGACGTCGGCGGGTTCGAGACCGGGTCCGCGGTGCTAGAGCGCCGCGAGGAGATCGGCAAGCTCACCTGGAGCGTTCCGGAGGTCGACGAGCTGTTGGGCGGCGGCGTCGAGACCCAGTCCATCACGGAGGTGTACGGCGAGTTCGGCGCGGGCAAGTCCCAGGTGACCCACCAGCTCGCGGTCAACGTTCAGCTTCCCACCGAGCACGGTGGTCTCGAGGGTAGTGCCGTGTTCGTCGATTCGGAGGACACGTTCCGACCCGAGCGCATCGACGACATGGTCCGCGGGCTCGAGGACGAGGTCATCGCGGACACGATGGACCTCCACGGAATCGAGGGGAACGCCGGCGACGAGGCGGCCCTCGAGGCGCTCGTCGACTCGATCCTCGAGAAGATCCACGTCGCGAAGGCGTTCAACACGAACCACCAGATGCTGCTCGCGGAGAAGGCAAAGGACCTGGTCGAGGAGTCCCAGGACGAGGAGTTCCCGATCCGCGTGCTGGCGGTGGACTCCCTGACGGCGCACTTCCGCGCGGAGTACGTCGGCCGGGGCGAACTCGCCGAGCGCCAGCAGAAGCTCAACAAGCACCTGCACGACCTGATGCGGGTCGGCGACCTCCACAACGTCGCCATCATCGTCACCAACCAGGTCTCCGCCAACCCCGACTCCTTTTTCGGCGACCCCACCCAGCCCATCGGCGGGAACATCCTCGGACACACCTCGACGTTCCGGCTGTACCTGCGCAAGTCCAAGGAGAACAAGCGCATCGTCCGGCTCGTCGATGCACCCAATCTCGCGGACGGCGAGGCGATCATGCGCGTCGAGGGCGCCGGCCTGAAGCCCGAGTAGGACCGACTCCGGCGGTCGCAGTCACCCCTGTTTCACGCTCACGCTCGCCAGCAGGAGCGACAGCAGCGTGAACCCGGCGAGCACCGCGACCGCGATCCGGAGGTCGGTCGCGGACCCCTCCCCGAGAACGACGTAGTCCATCGCCGAAAGCAGATAGGTGAGGGGCATGACTCTCGCGGGAAGTTCGAGGTAGGTGGGTAGATCGGAGACGGGGAGAAACGTCCCACCGAGGACGACCTGTGGCGTGATGACAACGGGGATGAACTGGACGACCTGGAACTCGGAGCGGGCGAACAGCGAGAGGACGATGCCGATTCCGAGCGCGGTGAGTGCGCCGAGCAACTCGATCAGAAAGAAGAGGACGACGCCGTGCTCGAACGTCACCTCCAGAAAGACGACGCCGGCCACGAGCAGGACGGCCGACTGTAGCACCGCGAGGACGCCGTAGCCCGCCACGTACCCGACGACGAGACCGCCCCGGGTGACCGGAGCCGCGAGCACCCGGTCCATCGTGCCCGCCGTGCGCTCCCGGAGGAATCCGACCGACGTGAGCAGGTACGTCAGAAAGAAGACGAAGACGCCGAGCAGAACGGGCGCCACGGTCTCGGGGCGTTCGAACACCTCGCTCAGCAGCCAGACGATCACGGCGGGAACGACCAGCACGAGCCCGAGCGCGCGCCGGTCCCGCCGCATCGCCCGCAGGATACGCCACGCGACGGGGAGTGCACCCCTCATGACCCCCCGCCCTCGCTGGGCTCGTCACTCTCGCCGGCGTGCGCCCCGTCGACGAGTCCGTCGTCATCGAGCAACGCGAGGAACGCTTCCTCCATGTCCGTGGCACCGGTCTCCGCGAGGAACGTCTCCGGGGCGTCGATCGAGAGCACCCGGCCACCACGCAGGAAACAAACCCGATCACACCGCGAGGCTTCCCCGAGATAGTGCGTCGAGACCAGGACGAGCGATCCCGCCTCGCACCACGCCCGGAACCGGTCCCACATCGTCGCGCGCAGTTCCGGATCGAGGCCGACGGTGGGCTCATCGAGGAGCAGGAGGTCGGGGTCGTGGACGACGGCGGCCGCCAGACTCGTCCGACGGAGCATACCCCCCGAGAGAGTCGCGATCCGGTCGCGGGCCCTGTCCTGGAGGTCGACCAGATCGAGCGCGCTGTCGACCGCGCCCGCTCCGTCCTCGACCCCGTAGAGTCGCGCGAAGAAGGCGACGTTCTCCCGCACTGTCAGATCCGCGTACAGCGCCTCGCCCTGTGGCATGTACCCCACGCGCCGGCGCTCGTCGGGGCCGAGGTCCGTCGAGCGCGTCCCGTCGACCGCGCTCCCGCCCGACGTGGGTTCGAGCAGCCCCAGCAGACACCGGATGAACGTCGTCTTCCCCGAGCCGTTCGGGCCGACGAACCCGACGATCCCCGGCGCCTCCAGATCGATCGTCAGATCTTCGAGCGCCGTGATCCCTCCGAACTCCCGGCGCAACGAGTCCGCCGAAACGCTGATCGCACCCGTCATAGAGAGGGATAGGCCGGGGTGCGAGTAAGCGATTCTGCCGAGTATGGACGGGTTTTTTATATTATCGCGGCGTCGTCTCCCCCTACATGCAGTACGTCCGCCTGACGGCTACGCCCGACCGCTCGGCCGCACCCGTGGTCTTCCGGACGATCGCGGCGTCCCGGTACGTGACCGAGGCGCGACTGCTGGAGTGGAACGTCGGCCGCGGGTCCGTGGTCGTGTCGTTGTTTCGGATCAACGGCGACCGGAGTTCCGTCGAAGCGGATCTCGCTGGTGCGCCGGAGGTGAACGACGTGGACTGCACGCCCATCGACGGGGACCGGTTCCACGCCCTCCTGCGGCTGGACACCGATCGGGTTCCCATGATGCGTTCACTCTTCGACGCCCTCATCGGGTTGGGGATCGTCGTCGTCAAGCCGGTCCTCTACCGCGACGGAAACGTGACGGCGACGTTCGTCGGCGAGAGCGAGTCGCTGAGTACGGTCCTGGATGCCTTTCCGCAGGCGATCGACGTCACGGTTCATCGGATCGGTGCGTACCGGAGCGGCGTCGGGAGTGGGGCGGCGGCGCTGAGCGATCGCCAGCACGAGGCCATCCTCGCTGCGCTCGACGCGGGACACTACGAGGTCCCGAGCGAGGCCACCCACGAGGACATCGCGGACCGTCTCGACTGCGCGCCCAGTACCGCGACCGAACACCTCCGGAAGGCGGAATCGAAGCTGATTCGGGCCGTAATGGGTGCTGGAGGGAGCTAATCCTCGGTGCTCGTGACGTCGACTTCTTCGCCCTCGTGGAGTTTCGCGCCGTCCTGGATGACCTTTTCGGCGAGCACCGCGCACTTGATCCGCATCGGCGTCACCTCCACGCCGAGTAACTCGAGGACGTCGTCCCGGTCCAGGTCGTACAGTTCCTCGACCGTCATCCCTCGAACCTCCTCCGAGAGGAGGCTCGCGGCTGCCTGGCTGATCGCACACCCGTCGCCGGTGAACGTGACCGCCTCGACGCGATCCTCCTCATCGAGCGCGACGAACACCTCGATCTCGTCGCCACACGAGGTGTTCTCCCCGACGTGGGAGAACGTCGGATCCTCGAGTTCCCCGTAGTTCCGGGGGTTGCGGTAGTGATCGAGAATCTGCTGGCGGTACATGTCCGAGCCCATGCCCATAGCAAACTATCGTAGGTGAGGCCGCCTCAAAAGGGTTCGGTCGTCGCGGTCGTCGACCGTACCGAAACCCGCCCCGTGGGGCGAACTCCCGGGGGGAGCGCCACCGTCGACGGGGTCCGGCGGCGGGACGAAATCAGTATCAGGCCGACAGCCGGTCACGGAAGTAGTACGCCAGCGCCGCCCCGCCCCCGAGAACACCCGCCGCCGCGAGAAGCACGGCGTTACCCCCGAACGCGGAGTCGTCGGGCGCGGAGTCGTCGGGCGCGTCAGCGGCGGCCGGGAACCGATAGAGCGTGTCGCCGTCGAGCACGAACAGCGCGCCGTCGTCGACGCCGACGGAGTTCGCGGCCCCTCCGAGCGACCGGGACCAGCGCTCCGCACCGTCCGGTCCCAGCGCGGTGAGAACGCCCGACGCTGCGACGTACGTGTGCCCGCCGGCGGCGTCGGCCGGTCGCGGGAACGCGAGGCCGTCGCCGCCGAGGTCCGCCTCCAGGACCACCTCGCCGCGCTCGCGCTCCAACACGTACACGGTCGGCTCCTGTGACAGAGCGACCGTGACCGACTCCGTCCCTCCGACGACGAGAACGTCGGAGGCGATGGGGTTCGCCCAGCGGACGTCGCCGGAGCCGTGCTCGACGCCGACGACCCGTCCCCCGGCCCCGAGAGCATCGAGGTCACCGGTCCGCAGGGCCGATCGGGGATCGCCCCGCCCGGTCCCCGCCTCCCACGCGACCGATCCGTCCGCGGTATCGAGCGCGACCGTCCGGTCCGACAGGGCCACGAACAGGCGCCCCGCGTCGTGGTCGATCGACGTCACCGGTTCGGGGGCATCGTACGACCATCCCGTCTCCCCGGACTCGATCGCGGCGAGTCGGTCGGGCTCCCCGTCGAGGCCCTCGCGGGCGATGACGCCCCCGGCTCCGGCCGCGATCGGCCGGGTCGGCCCGGACTCGACCCGCCACTCCTCGTTTCCCCCGTCGGCGGAGAGACCGACCAGGGACGCGTCGTCGCCGACGAACACCGTCTCCCCGGCGACCGCCGTCGAAACCGTTTCTTCGCCGTGCTCGTGGCGCCACTCCCGGTTCCCCTCCGGCCCGACCGCCGTGACGGTGCCGAACCGTCGGACGTAGGCGGTCCCCACGTGGGGTGTCACGGCGTACTGGCGGGCCTCCGGTTCGTAGCTCCACTGCCGGCTCCCGTCCTCCCTGGAGTGCGCGACGAGTTCGTCGGGGTACGCCGCGAGGAGCAGTCCCCCGGCCGCGCGCATCCGCCGGAGTTGGTCGGGGCGATCCAGAGTCGCCGTCCACGCCGGCTCCGGCGGGGTCGTCGTCGCGCCCCCGGCGATGCCGGTCGCGGCGCTCCCGGTGCCGACGGCCCCGGCGGTCACGACTCCGGCCGACGCCGCGAGCACCGACCGCCGCGTGAGGCCGTCGTGCCCGCCAGCGGTGTTCCGTCCCATCGGGATCACCCCGACTCCACGTAGAGGTTGTCGAACCACGTCTCGGTGCCCCGACTCGAGTTGCTGTTCACACTCATCCCGACCGGTCCCGACGGAAGGGAGATGTCCGAGACGTCCGCCGTGTGCCTGACCGACCCGTCGACGCTCACGGCAATCTCACTCTCCGTGACGGTTACCGTCGCGTGGTGTCGTGCCGTCGAGTCCAGGCTGACGCCGGAGCTCGTGTTGACGCTGTCGCCGACGCCCGCGCGGATCAGCTGTGAGCCGCCCCCGAGGGCGATCCTGACCCGGATCGCGTCTGGGATAGTCCGCGAACCCATCGTGATCTTGGCGTTCTGGCTGAACCCCGGCGCCAACTGGAAGTCGAACTCCACGGTGCCCGTGCCGGTCCACTCGAAGCCGTCGGCGACGATCGTCTGGTTTCCACCCCCGCTGGCGTCGACGTGAGCGCTGTTGCCCTGGAGCTTTGGCTCGACGTTCCAGTTGTCCTTCGACCCCTGGGCCGCGGAGTACTCCGAGAGGTCCCCGTCCGCGAAGGTGTCGAGGAACGTCGACGCCGCGGCGTCGAACACCTCCGTCGTCGCGTCCTCCTTGTCGTCCCCGCCCTCGACGGTGAGGGTGAGCGCGTAGGTCGCCGCCTCCTCGAATGTGATCGTGACGGTCTCGCCGTCGGCATCGGACAGGGGCACCCCTGCATTCGTTCTGAACGGCAGGACCTTCTCCAGGGACCAGCGGTACTCGTCGGCGCCAATCGAGGGGGCGGCGTCGAAGGTGACCGCCTCCTCGACCGGGATGGCGTCCGGGACCTCCATCGCGGCCGTCAGGTCGGGCGCCGGACCCTGTCGGGGCCTGACCCGGACGTCGAGCCCCGCGGTCGTCGTTCCCCCCTGGGTGTCGGTAACCGTGACCTGCACCGTCCGGAGGCCGGGCGCGTCGAACGTCGTCGTCACCGTCTCGCCGCCCCCCTCGATGTTCCAGTCGTAGGTCGCGATCGAGCCGTCCGCGTCGTCGGCGACGGCCGTGAACTCGGCCGATTCGCCCTCGAGTGCCTCCTCCGGACCGACGATCTCGACGCCGGGGGTTTCGTTGTCCTCCGGGGGGGTGGACGTGACCGCGACCGCCGTGCTCGCCGTGCTCGTGCGGTTGTCGTCGTCGGTTACGCTCACCTCGAGCGCGTGTGTCGCCAGGTCCTCGAACGCCACCTCGACCGAGTCGTCCGTCCCGGTCGCCGCGCCGTCCCACTCGTAGGCGGTGATCTCGCCGTCGTCGTCGGCGACCGCCTCGTAGGTTTCCGTCGACCCCCGTTCGACGGTTCGCGGGCCGGCGATCGACACCGTCGGCGGCCGACCGTCGCCGTCCTCCGAGCGCACGTCCAGCGTCCGCCGGGCCGTGTTCGTCGCCCCGGTGTCGGCGGTCACCACCACCGCCACGTCGACCGTTCCGGGCGCGTCCGCCTCCACGGTCGCGGTGTCGGTGATGCTGCCGTCGATCCCGCCGGACCACTCGTACGACGTGATCTCGCCGCCATCGACGGCGGCGTCCGCGACGTACTCGACGGTGGTGTCCACCGTCGTCTCCTCGGGTCCCTCGAGTTCGACCTCGGGCCTGGGCGCGTCCGTGACGGCCACCTCGTGGACCGTCTCGTCGACGTCGCCGCTGCGGTTCTCCGCGACGAGGGTCACCTCGTAGTTGCCCTGCTCCTCGAACCGCTCGACGGTTTCCCGGCTCGTCCCGCTCGCGACGCCGCCCCACTCGTAGCTGGTCACCGCCGTGGTCGTGAACTCCACCTCGGCGGCGAACGTCGCGGCGGTGTGTTGCTCGACCGCTTCCGGGCCGTCGATGGCGACGGTGAACTCCTCCGGTGGCTCCTCGTCCTCCTCGCCGTCCTCACCCTCGGCCACGTCGAAGGTCGCGGTCGCGCTCGCGGAAGCCTCCGTGTCCTCCTCCTCGATCGTCAGTTCGACCTCGTACGCGCCGGGGGTGTGAAACTCCCGCTCGATGACCTCGCCCTCGCCGAGCTGCCCGAGGAGTTCCGCGACGTCCCCGCCCGTGTCCGGACCGTCGACGTACCAGGTGTAGGAGGCGATCTCGCCTTCGGAGTCACCCCCATCGAGCACGACCGTCTCCCCGACCCCTGCCTCGCCGTCGCCGACATCGATGGCCGCGGTCAGCGGCGGCGCGACCGTCACGGTCGCCGTGGCGCTCAGCGAGTCGTACTCCACGCCGCTCTGCTCGAAGGGGTCGTCGTCGGGCGGCAACACCGTGACCTCGATCTCGTAGTCGCCGGCATCCTCGGCCGCGAGGGTGTACTCGCGCCGGCCCTCCTCGTCCGCCGTTTCGACGACGAGATCGTCGATCGCGGGGCCGTCCTCCGAGTCGCCGTCCCCGTCGTCGGAGGGCCCCGACAGGAGCGCGGCCTCCCAGCCGTCGATCCGGTCGGTGTCGACGTTCCGCGTGAACGCCTCGAGGACGAACTCGTCGTCCGCCCGGATGAACTCGCCCGCCGGGTCGTCCTCCTCGGAGGGTTCGTACACGTCGACGGAGAGCCCGGGCGGACTGAACGCGATCGTCTCCTCCATCTTCGACAGCGACCGATCGGTGAACGTTTTCGGGTGGATCGGTTTCATCTGCCTGCCGCGGGCCACCTCGACACAGCCGCTCCACACCTCGAAGTCCTCGATCTCCTCGGGGTCCTCGATGCCCGAGATCGCCTCCGGGTACGCATCGGTATCGAGCGGGTGTTCCGCCGACAGCACGGGGTTGGAACCGCCACCCCAGCCCTGGAAGTCGGCCAGCGGCTTCCGTCGGGGGCTCCCCACGGGCGGGTCCTCGACGAGTTCCCCCCGCTCGGTCCGGACGGTGCCGTCGTCGTTGCGCGCCGCGTCGCCGATGTCGAAAAACGGGTCGCCGTCCTTGGTCCGCATGTCCTGGCGGCCGCGGCGGTCAAACAGGTGGCCGGAAGCCATGATCGAAACCAACTGGACCTCCTCGCCGCTCCCGGTGAGGTAGTACCCGCCGTCGGTGTGGTCGGCGCCGAAGGCGTGTCCGACCGACTGCCAGGCGAGCCGCCTGCCCTTCCAGGTCGGTCGCTCGTTTTCTAACAGCGTGAGTACACATGCGTCCCCGTACAGGCCGCGGGGATCGAGGAGCCCGGACGGCCCGAGCAGGGTCGCGTGCATCTCCTGGTCGGCGATCGGTCCGTGGTGAACCGGCGTCTTTCCACCCCACCCGCCGATGCTGATCCCGATGCTGATCGGTCCATCAGTCCCGGTGGAGGGTGGCTCCTTGATGTCACCGACGTCGTGTGTGAACACGAAATGTGCGTTCGACAGCGTCGGGTCGTCCTCGTCCATCTGGTCGAGGATGAACTCCTTGACCCCGTCCTCGGGCATCTCCACGAGCGCCTCCAGCAGGTCGTCGAACACTTCCTCCTGATCGAGCGTCGGGTTCCACCACTCCACGGGGATCTCGCCGTTCGGGCCGTTCTGGATCTGCGCGTCGATGAACTTGATCTCGCCGTCGTACGCGAGTTCCTCGTTCAGCCGGTCCACCGCGTTGCGGAGGTACCCCGATATGAAGCGCTTGTTCGCCCCCGACCACGCCAGCGGGGCGAACACCACGTACTTGTTCGGTACCTCGCGTTCCGCCTCGTCGCCGTCCTCGTTGGCCCGCACCGCCTGATGCCCCCCTGAAAACAACGCCGCACCGCCGATCGCACCACCCGCCCGCTCGAGTAACGCTCGTCGTGAAAACCGTGTCATCCACCAGTCCGCCGGCGGTGGTTGATAAAATACCTTTTGCCAAATTCCCCCCGATTTTAGAGTCGGATGGGTGTCCACGCCCGTCTCACGCCCCGAGCGGGACGGGGAGTAAACGCCGTAGTCCTCCGCGGTAGTGTGCGAAGGCAACTCACGCGCCGGAGGCAGTCACCTCGAGCGGTCCGTCAGTTCCCACTCGCTTATCACCGACCCCTCCGGGGTCGTGGCGTTGAGATACAGGGCGAAGCCCCCGTCGGGACGGACGCAGGCCTCGCGGTCCAGTTCGCCGTCGGCGGTCACCGAGGTGAACTCGACGGTGTAACACTCGATCCCGGCGTAGCTGTCGGTGCCGGTCACCTCTACGGTCTGGCCCTCGACGCCGTAGTCGATCGTCTCGGTCGTCCCGAAAAACGTCACGTCGATGCTCGCGTTGGACTCGGCGGTCCAGGAGTTGCCGACCGACAGTTCGTGCCCGGCCACGAGCACCTGCGGGAGATGAAGCGTCGCGAGCGTCGGGCTGGCGTTGCGGAGGAGTTCCGCCGGCGGCCCGCTGTACGTCGACTCCTGGGTCTCGTTGTCCTCGACGAACGTCTGTGAGAGGACGACCTCGCCGTCGTTGATCGCGGTCACCTCGAGGGTCAGCTCGCGGTTCGCCCCGAGCTGGAGCACGTCGTACTCCCAGGTGTCGCCCGCCGAGAAGTCGTACTCCACGTCGGCGGTTCCCGGCGACAGCGCCGGGACGGTCGGGCCTCCCGGAGCCCCCTCGGTCGTCGCGGCGCCCGGCGTCGCCGTCCCGCCGCCGCCACAGCCCGCGAGCAGAACCATCGTGCACAGCGCCACGGTGATGAGTGTCCGGTCCATCGTCACACCGGGCGGATACGACTCCGAGTTCTTGTATGTGTCCTTTCGCGCAACCGACGCCGGATCCCGGGGATCAGACCGCGAACAGGTCCCGGGCGTGTTCGACGGCCTCGACGAGATGGTCGATCTCCTCGCGGGTGTTGTACAGGTACACCGAGGCCCGCGCGGAGGCAGCGATGCCCATCTCCTCGTGGAGGGGCTGGGTGCAGTGGTCGCCCGCACGGACCGCGACGCCGAAGTCGTTACAGATCGACGAGAGGTCGTGGGCGTGGATGCCGTCGACGTTGAACGCGACGACGCCGCCCCGTTCCTCCCCGGCCGGCGGGCCGTAGATCTCCACGTCGTCGAACTCGCCTAGCCTGTCCATGGCGTAGTCGACCAGCGCCTGCTCGTGGCGGTCGATCCGGTCGAGACCGATCGAATCGAGGTAGTCCGCCGCCTCCGCCAGCGCGATGCCCTGGGCGATCAGGGGCGTCCCGGCCTCGTACTTCCAGGGCAACTCGTTCCAGGTGGTCTCCTCGAAGGAGACGCGCTCGATCATGTCGCCGCCATACAGGAACGGCTCCATCCCCTCCAGGATCTCCCGGCGGCCGTACAGGCAGCCGATCCCCGTCGGCCCGACCATCTTGTGGCCGGAGAAGGCATAAAAGTCCACCCCCAGGTCCTTCACGTCGACGGGCATGTTCGGGACCGACTGGGCGCCGTCACCGAACAGGAGGGCGTCGTGGTCGTGGGCGACGTCGGCGAGCGCCGGGAGGTCGACGATCGTCCCCAGAACGTTCGAGACGTGCAGCG
>CAYSJP010000051.1:0-11247 GCA_964431395.1 uncultured Halobacteriales archaeon | reverse complement strand
ACCTCGAACTCCTCGAAGGTGGCCGTGTGGTTCTGGTCCGTGTTTCCGGACACACACAGGCCGACGTCCTGGACGTCACTCGCCCCCTCCAGTTCGAACGTCTCGATTTCCTCCCAGTTCGACCCGTCGGAGCTGTGAGACGCCACGAACGTCGTCCCGTCGCGCTCGAACCGCAGCCACCGGGGCAGGCTGTCCCCCCCGAACGTGGTGCGCTCGCTCGCGATCTGGATCAGTCCGTCACCGCTCGTGTCGGCCTTGAGTTCGCCGTTCCGACTGTTGGCCGACACGAGCGCGTACCCCGAACTCTCCCCGGGCCGGGTGAGGTCGTTTCGAACGATCAGCCCCCCGGTGCTGAACTCGTTGCGTTCCTCGACGTCGGCGATCTTCGCCGTCGCCGTCGCTCCCGAGGGAAAGGCGTCGTCCAGGTACAGGCACCTGTAGTCGTCGGCCTGGCCGGCCACGACGCCCGTCCCCGAAACCACGAGAGCGCCGTCTTCGGCACCGAAAAACGGATCGTTCGACCCGTTTCGGAACGTCGAGTACGCATCCGGAAGCGGCTCCAGGGCGGTGACCGCGATGGACTCGCCCGCCACGGTTTCCTGCTCCCCCTCGTCGGTCCGGTACGTCGCGGCGGCGCTGACGAACGCCTCCTCGCCGTCCGACGCATCCGGTCGATCGATCGAGATACCGACCTCGACGGAACTGCCGGGATTGATCGTCGCGAACGACGAGGCCGACTGGATCTCCACGGAGACGCCCTCGTCGGGAGCCGATGCGCTGATCTCGACGTCTCCGACCGCGATGTCCCGGTTGTTCGTGAACGTGATAGTCGGCGTCTCGCCCTGCCGATTGACGGAATCGATCGCGAGGTACGCGACGCTTGAGAGGCTTCCGGGCTCCCTCGCGTTCGATTTGAGCCGATCGTCGTACGTGGTGGCGTTCTCGCTCAGGTCGCTGACCACGTCCGGATTGGCGTCCGAAACGTCCTCGGACTCGTCGACGTCCGCCTCCAGATCGTACAGTTCGCCCGAGTTGAACCAGTATTTGAACCCGTCCGCGTTCCTGGCCGCTGCCATTGGCTGCCCGTCCACTTGCCGGTAGTAGAGTATGAGATCGTGGGGCGTGCTGGCCGACTCGGGGTTCTCGAGCAGGCCGGTGATGTTCTTGCCGTCGATCGTCGCTTCCGGCAACTCCGCCCCGGTGAGGCTCGCGATCGTCGGCAGAAAGTCGATGTGGGAGGTCATCTCCTCGCAGGTCGTTCCCGCCGGGATCGTCCCCGGCATCCGCATGATCGTCGGCACCCGTGCCCCGCCTTCCCACAGGGACAGTTTCCCGTTGCGTAGCGGTCCGGCACTCCCCGCGTCTTCCCCATAGGAGAGCCACGGGCCGTCGTCGCTCGTGAACACCACCAGCGTGTTCTCCTCGAGGCCTAACTCCTCCAGAACATCGAGGATCCGCCCGGTGCTCCAGTCGAGTTCGTGGACCACGTCCGGATACGTTCCCATGCCGGTTTCCCCGTCGAACTCCGCGGGTACGTCGATCGGAACGTGGACCATCGTGTGGGGGACGTACAGAAAGAACGGTTCGTCCTGGTGATCCCGGATGAACTGCGTGGCCCGATCGGTGTACCGCTGGGTGAACTGTTCGTTCGGCGCCTCCGTCGTGAGTGTCTCCATCCCGTCGATCAGCGGGATCGGCGGCGACATGTCGTTGCTGTACGGTGCGATGTACGACTCGTCGAACCCCTGGTTGGGTGGCAAAAACGGATCCTCGTGGCCGAGGTGCCACTTGCCGACGATGCCGGTGGCGTAATCCTCCTGACCCACCACGTCGGCGATCGTGGTCTCGTCGGGGTGCAACCCGCCCTCGGCCCCCGGGAAGTACACCCCCTCGTCGACCCCGGCGCGGGCGTGATAACTCCCGGTCAGGAGGGCGGTCCGGGAGGGAGTACAGGAGGGGGCGGGCCCGTTGTAGTGGGAGGTGAAGGTGGCGCCGCCGGCGGCCATGCGTTCGAGATTCGGGGTGGGGATGGGTTCGCCGAACTTGTCGCCGGTGAACGGTTCGACGCTCGTATCCCCGTACCCCATGTCGTCGATCATGATGAGGACGACGTTCGGGGTGTCGGGTTCCGGCGTCGGCGTGTCGGTTTCCCCGCTCGTCTCGGTCTGCTCGGACGTATCGGTTCGTGTTCCCGTGGGGGTACCGGCCCGTGTCGGTTCGTCCGTGGGAGTGTCGTCGGCCGAATCACCGCCGAGACACCCGGCGACCGTCGTCGCGCCGACTGCTCCGAGCGTCTTCAGGAACCGCCGCCGATCCGAACCTCCGTCCGCTCGACCGTCGTCGCTAACGTGATTCATGGTAACAATACTCGGGTGGACGCGAAAAAAACGCTGTGGTGAAATCGGTATCGGCGTGAACGCCGTGTCGATCGTGTTAGACGGGCGAACCAGGGCGTCGGCCGACACCTCACCGGAGGGGTGGCGCCGGAGCGCATGCCGACCATGCCGGTCTTTACCGCGTCGGGGAGGGGGCGGACTCGCGTGGAGCCGATCCCCCGACGGCGTCGTGGATAGGCTTATGAATCGCCTGGCCGACGTGTCCGTATGGCCCTGGACGTCGAGGTTCCCGATCCGCCGGAACTGGAGGAGACCGACCCGAACGAGTACGAGGACGCCGACATCGTCGGCGAGACGGACTACCGGCGCGAGGAGATCGAGGAGTTCCTGCGCGACGGCGCGTGGGAGCGCGCCTTCGGGCAGTGGAGCGATCACACCGACCTGGACCGGGGCGGGTTCGAGATCGTCACCGACCTCGGCCTCCTCTGGCGGTTCGACTTCTTCTGGGATTCGTACGCGGAACGGGTGGGGTACCACGCCCCCGGCATCCCCGAGGACTGGAAGGAGCGCAACTACCACGACGACATCGACTCCTGGGCGACGGTCTCGAACATCAACGCCTCCCTCACGGAGCTCGGACAGACCGTGTGTGAGGTGCTCAAATCCGAGTACATCGACTGGGAGTCCGACTACGAGGCACCGGACGACCTGCCCGATTTCTGATTCCGACCGTTCTCGTCCCGGACAGTGAGAGCTGCGATCACCGACGAACAGTGAGAGCAGTCGTCCTGAGACGGCCGGCGGCCGTGGTGAATCCACAATTTATTGCGGCGGCAGACCAGTACTCTCACCGGATGGCCTCCACCGGGCGGCTCCGGGAACGCGTCGACCCCGAACTGGTCGCGGTCGTCGTCGCCAACGCGCTTCCCGTCGTCGGTATCTTCTCCCTCGGGTGGAACGTGGTGGCGCTCGTGGTGCTGTACTGGATCGAACTCGCCGTGTCGTTTCTGCTCGCGCTCCTCAGAGCGACCTTCGCGGGGCGACCCTCGGAGTTCGAGCGTGACCCGCTCGTCCTCGGCGCACTCGCGAGCAGGCGCACGTCGCTGTCGCTCCCGTGGACCGGGGTCGGGGTCCGCCTCTCGACGCTCCCCGTGCTCGTCTTTGCCGTCCCGTTCGTCGCACTCGTCTGGTTCTTCGCGGGGGCAGTGACGGTCGGCATCGTCGCCCCGGAGTCGCCGGACTCTGCGATGCTCGAGACGGTGGTGGTAGCCGGTTTCGGCGTGTTCGTCGCCGAAGTCGCGAGGACCGGTTTCGAGTACTTCTATCGTGGTGGCTACCGCGAGCACAGCGCACAGACGGCAATACGGGGAGAGCTGTTCCGGGGCTTCGCGATCGGGTTCGGTGGGTTGGCTATCGCGTTTCTCGCCGCGATCGTGAGCGGGTCGGTCGCGGCCGACGAGTCGATCGGCAATCTCGATCCGAGCGTGGTCGGCACACCGGTCCTGGTCGGGATCGTCCTCGTCAAACTGGCGTTCGACCTGGCGGACGTGTACCGCGACCGACTCGTCGACCTCGACGAGTCCAGCAGCTTCAGGCTCGGCTTTGCGTACGAGCCTCCGACGGAGGAGCCGGTCGACACCTCGCTTTCGGCCGACGCCACACGACTCGGACCGGACCTCCGGGCGCGGGTGCTCGGCGGGATCAATCAGGCCGGGCGACGATCCTCCACGTGGGGTATCGGCGTGTTCCCGTTTCTGATCGGAGTCCTGTTCGCGCTCGGACAGCTGTGGGTGATCGTCGCCGCGCTTCTTCTTCTCAGCGTCGTCCTCCCCGTTCTCCTCGCCCAGGTGGATTACTGGCTGCGGCACGGATGGGTCGAGTACCGGACCGACGGCGACGCGCTCGTCGCGTACGATCGGTTGTTCCGAACGCCACTGTGGCGCGTCGAACCCTGGGACGAAACCGGACTGCGCGTCGAACGCGACCGCATCGACGCGTGGCTGGGCACCTCGACCGTCGTCGTCGAACTCCCGGAGACCGAACGGCGGCTCCCACAGCTCCCCGACGTCGATCCGATACTCGAAACGTTCGACCGCCGGGCGGACCGGCCGGAGTGATCGTGGCCGGCGGTGTGAGGGCGGCGATCAGCGTACCACCGCGAGCCAGTCGGACCCCGCATCGCCCGGGGGCGTCCCGAGCGACCGCTCCGCGCCGCCGGAGACCGTATCGACCGAGCCCGCCGTGAGAGCACCGCCCTCGCGGGGGTCGTACCACGACACCGAGAACGTCCCGCCCGCGTCACTCAGGTCGAGCGAGAGGGAGTCGACACGTTCGTCGTTGTACAGGAGGTAACTCGATCCGGGGTTCGCGAGCACGTACGTCGTCCCCGTCTCGGCCGATCCGAGGTCGTGGGCCGGCGCCATTTCCCGGACCGGGAGTCGCTCCAGAAGCGAAACCGCGTTGCCTGCCCAGTTGAGCGCCGGCTCGATCCGACCGAGGTCGTCGATTTCCTGGTCGAGCGAGTGTCCCCCGCCCGCCGCCCGGATGTACCACTCGTAGCCGCCGCCCCCGCCCATGTACGTGGGCCACATCTTCTCTCGCCGGCCGGGGTCGAGGTCGTCGACCGTCACCGTCTGGGTCTCGTCGGCCGAGACCACCCACGGAACACCCGCGTCCGCGGATCGATCGCGCCACTCCCCGATCGTCTCCGCCAGCCCGGTTCCGCCGTCGGTCGTCTGGAAGGACGTCACGTCGAAATCGGCGTTCCCGAGGAGCGGTTCGTAGAAGGAGTCGATCTGGCCGATGTGCGTGTGGGTCGTCACGGGGTGGTCGTAGGGATCGATCGCCTTGAGACGCGCCGCGAACGCCTCGCGCTTCTCGGTGCCGTAGTCGTTCTCCTCGCCGACGTTCCACTCGCTGGCGGGGTGGTGGCCGAAGCGGGCGTGCAGCTCCCGGTAGAACAGCTTCCGCTCCGGGCCGAGGCTGCCGCCGTCGTAGTAGTTCTCGTTTCCCGCCTCGGTCTCGGCGAGCTGGAAGTGGAGGAACACACCCTTCGACGTCGCGTGCTGGAAGACGGTCTCCCACTGGGCGAGTTTGCTGACGTCGTAGCGCGTCCTCGCATCGGGGTCGGTGTGGGGGAACGTCTCCTCGCCGTCGCCGCCGAGGTTGTTCGGGAGGAAGTAGACGCAGTTCGCGCCCCGCTCGGCGACGTAGTTGAGCGCGCCGACGATCCCCTTCCCCCGGCCGCCGTCCCACGTCGGATCCCCCTCGGCCCAGTCGTCGACGTGGGCGGCGTACTCGTGGTTTCCCCCAGTTCCCCGGTCGGGCGTGTCGTCGAAGCCGGCGAAGCCCAGGAGGTTCTCCGGGATGTTCGGGCCGCCCTTGATCCAGACGTCGCCGCTCCCGGAGAGCGTGAAGTAGTGGCCCCCGTCGTTGCGCACGAACCCACGGTCCGGCGCGCGGAAGTCCCGGTCGCTCGCGCCGGAGTCGCCCACGGTGAACGTCCCGCCCGCGCCGTCGAACCCGGCCGGGACGCCGGCGTCGTCCGCGAGGCTCACCGCCACGTCGGTCCCGCTGCGGAAGGAAGCCTCGTACGACCACTCGCCGGTCCGACCGGGGGTGAACCGGACTCTCCACGTGGATCCCGCCGTCGCCCCGGAGTCGGCGGCGTTCCCGTCGGCCGCGAAGAAACCGGGAACGTCGTAGCTCGCCCCGCTTTCGGCGTGTTCGAATCGGACCCGGAGGCGGAACCTCAGGAAGGGATTGGGGTCGGCCGACTCGGCCGTCTCGGGCCCTTCGAAGTCGAGCGTCACGCGGTGGAAGCGCGCGAGGGTCCCCGACACCGTCGCGTCGCCCGCGTGTCCCGGCGTGGCGGTTCGGGTGTCCGTCGCCGGTGACGGGGCGGTGTCAGTGGGAGTTCGGGTGGACGGACTTCCCTCCGTCGGCGACCCGGTCGGCGAATCGGTCGTCGACCCGTCGTCCCCGCCACAGCCGGCGAGGCCGGTCACGAGCGCCCCGGCGAGAGCCAGGAACCGCCGGCGCCTGGGCGAGCGCTCCACCGATGGTTCCCCGCTGTTCGACATGCGCCAACCCAGACCCGTCCGTGCAATAAGCGTTCCGCGCTCCCGGGGGTTGTCGGGGGGCGCGAATTGCCGTTCCCACAGCCCGCTCCCGCGAATTATACTGTCGGACAGAAGCAGTGATACATTCCGCCGGGAGGCGGTCCCGGCGGAGATTATCAAACGTTCTGTCCGACAGTGTATCGTCCCTACGAATCGCCGTCCCGGCGCCCGGGCTGGGACATCTTCCCGATCCAGTCCGACAGGTCGGGATCGGTCGGATCGACGATCATCACGGACTGGTCGCCGACGTCGAGTTGGCCGTGGTAGTCGAAGTCGCCGTCACCCCGGGCGGCCACCGAGGGGTGGACCGGGTCGCTGATGTCCACGACGACCAGTTCGTCGCCGTCCTGGACCGCGATGTTCCCGTCCGGGAGGACGGCGATCCGGCTCGCGGGGATCTCCTCGGGCGCGTCGCTCATCGTTCGGTCACCCCGCATCCCGGTCCGTCTCTCGTGCCATCGCGTCCCTCGGTCGGGTCGTGTTCGGCCGGATCGACGCCGATCGGGCTGCATCCAGTTGGGCCAGTGCCGATCATCGTGCTCGTGTCCGTGTTCGCGGGATGTAAAGCGTTCGTGTAGCCGACGGGCGTCGGCCGGCGGACCCACGCTCCGAAGCGGCACACGTAAACCACGTCACTCGTAAAACCGAGACGATGAGCCGGGAGGTCGGCGGAGGATCGGTTCACCTCGTCGGGACCGCACACGTCTCCGAGGAGAGCGCCGAGCGCGTGGAACGCGAGATCGGCGAGCGAAGCCCCGACGTCGTCGCCGTCGAACTCGACGAGGACCGCTACCGCCAGCTCAAGGGCGAGACGCCCGACGACCTCGAACCCGCCGACCTCCTGCGTGGCAACATCGTGTTCCAGTTTCTGGCGTACTGGATGCTGTCGTACGTCCAGGCCCGGCTGGGCGAGCGCTTCGACATCGAGCCGGGGGCGGACATGAAAGCCGGCATCGAGACCGCCGAAGCGGGCGGGATCGACGTCGCCCTCGTCGACCGGGACATCCAGACGACGATCCGGCGGTTCTGGGCACGGCTCTCCTTTCTGGAGAAACTCAAGCTGTTCTGGGAGCTCCTGCTCGGACTGGTGGGGATCGGTGGGAGCGGCGAGGAGCTCGAGGAGGAGGACATCGAGGAACTCACCGACGTCGACGCCGTCTCGGCGATGATGGAGGAGTTCCGGCAGTTCAGCCCCGGCGGTGCGGAGGCCCTGATCGACGAGCGCGACGCCTTTATCGCCCACCGACTCGTCGCGCTCGCGGAGGAGGGCAAGGACGTCGTGGCGGTCGTCGGCGCGGGTCACGTCGAGGGGATCCGGGGCTACCTCGGGAATCCCGCGAGCCTGCCACCGATCGAGACCCTCGAAGGGGACCCAAGTGGCCGGCGGTTCTCGGTGGTCAAGGCGTTCAGCTACCTCATCACGATCGGCTTTTTCGCGTTCTTCTTCCTGTTGCTGATGGCCGGGGTCCGCCAGGGGTTTCTGCTGCGGGTATTTCTGGCGTGGTTCCTGTTCAACGGGGTCATCGCCTTCGGCCTCGCACGGCTGGCCGGCGCCCACTGGTCCAGCGCGACCGTCGGCGGGCTGGTCGCGTGGCTCACGAGCATCAACCCCCTGCTCGCGCCGGGGTGGTTCGCCGGCTACGTGGAGTTGCGCCACCGCTCGGTGTCGATCGGCGACATCGGCCGGCTCAACGAAATCCTCGCCGACGAGGAGTCGCCGCTCCGTGACCTCTACCGGCGGATGATCGAGGTGCCGCTGTTCAGGCTCGTGCTCGTCGTCGCGATGACGAACATCGGGAGCTTCGTCGCGAGCGTCCTCTTCCCGCTGGTCGTCATCCCGTGGCTCGCGCCGGGGATCGGCGGCGTCGACGCCCTCATGAACCGGCTGTTCGAGGGCGCCGAGGAGAGCGTCCGGGTCATCGCGGAGGCCTTGCGATGACGGTGCCCGGGGCGCGAAAGCGGGCGGGAGGGGGCGTCTGATGGCCCGGAAGCCGTACCGGCGCGTTCCATCGGGGTTCCGGTTCACGGGTCGCGAGCTCAGGGATCTCGCGATCGCGTGGCTCGCGCTCGGCGTCGCTTTCGCCCTGTTTCTGAACCGCCGGGAACTGCTCGCGGCCGTGGGGACGCCCGGTCCCGAGACCGCGATCGCGGTCGGTCTCGTGCTCGTCCGGGCGCTGATCACGGTCGGGATCGGCTTCCTGCTCCACGAACTCGCCCACAAGGCCGTCGCGGTGCGGTTCGGCCAGATCGCGGAGTTCCGGGCCGACTACGGCATGCTCGGGCTCGCGATCGTCGCCGGACTCGCCGGGTTTCTGTTCGCCGCACCCGGCGCGGTGTACCACCAGGGGCGGATCTCCGCCCGCGAAAACGGCCTGATCGCGCTGGCCGGCCCGATCACGAACCTCGCGCTCGCCGCCCTGTTTCTCCCGCTCGCCTTCCTCGGGGGCTACGCCGGCGACGTCGGGAACCTCGGTGTCCTCGTGAACGTGCTGCTCGCGGCGTTCAACATGATCCCCTACGGCCCGCTGGACGGACGGAAGGTGATCGCCTGGAGCAAGCCCGTCTACGCCGCCGTCGCCGCGCCGACGATCGGGCTGGCGGTGTGGCTGCTGTTTCTCTGACCCCCCCTCTTGGCGTTCAGGAGCGGAGGGCTTTTGCGCCCGCCCGACGCCGCTTCGGGCATGACCGAGGACGCGGAGGATCCGGAGACGGGGGGAACCGAGGATTCGAGGAAGACGGGAGACGCCGAGGGACTCACCTACGCCGGGGCGGGCGTGGACATCGAGGCCAGCGAGGCAGCGACGGCGGCGCTGGCGGGCGCCGTCGGCGACCTCGACACCGACGAGTACGCGGGACTGCTGGACATCGGCGACCGCTATCTGGCGCTCGCGACCGACGGGGTCGGCACGAAACTGCTGGTCGCTGAGGCCGTCGACGACTACTCCACGGTCGGGGTCGACTGCGTCGCGATGAACGCCAACGACCTCGTCGCGCGCGGCGTCGATCCGGTCGCCTTCGTCGACTACCTCGCCGTCGAGTCGCCGGACGACGACACCGCGGAGGCGATCGGGGAGGGGCTGGCGATGGGCGCGGAGCGCGCCGGGATGGCGCTGATCGGCGGCGAGACGGCGGTGATGCCGGAGGTGATCCGGGGACTCGACCTCGCCGGCGCCTGCGTCGGCCTGGCGGGGAGAGACGAGATCCTCGCGGGGCGGGCCGAACCGGGCGACGCCCTCGTGGGGTGGGCCTCGAGCGGAATCCATTCCAACGGCCTCACGCTGGCCCGCGAGGCAGCGACCCGACGGCACGACTACGACGACCCGTTCCCCGGCGGCGAGGGGACGGTCGGCGAGGTGCTGCTCGAACCCACGCGGATCTACACCGACCTCCTGGGGCCGATGCACGAGCACGGCGTCGGGGCGGCCGCCCATGTCACCGGCGGCGGGTGGACCAACCTCCAGCGCCTGGGTGAGGCGCGCTACGAGGTTACCGATCCCTTCGACCCACAGCCCGTCTTCGCGTTCGTCCAGGCGGAGGGCGCCGTGAGCGACGCCGAGATGCACCGGACGTTCAACATGGGCACCGGCTTCGTCGCGGCGCTCGATCCCGGCGCCGCGGAGGAACTGGCCGAGGAAACGGGAGGGCGCGTGATCGGCGAGGTCCGGGAGGGCGAGGGCGTGACGATCCGCGGGCTGGAGCTGTAGGAGGGATCCGGAGCAGTCGAACGGCGGCCCCGGAAGCCCGGTCAGTGCCGCGCCGGTACGGTGACTGCGCCGAGGGGAACTGTTCTCCATCCGTCACAATGACTCGTGTAGGCAATTACCGTATCGACCGCCCGACGCGGGCGGTCGGAGCGGTAACACGCTACACGAGTCATTATCAGGCGTCCGGCGAGCCGACCCGGTTCGCTCAGGTCGACGAGGGCGGGGTTCGACCGTTCATGGAGGGCGAACTCATCGTGAGACGGATCATCTGCAGTTTTCAGCCCCCCGAGGTTGTGGCCTTGGTTTCGGCGTTCTTGGAGCGTTTCAATATCGCCGTGAATCCGGCTGATGGCCTGTTTTGCAGCATTTGCTGATGGATCACTGAAGATCGACCAGCGGTCTTTCCAGTCGGTGAACTCCTTGTGCTGGTCATACACTGTCGGACAGAAGCAATGATACATTCCGCCGGGCGACGGCCCCGGCGGAGATTATCAAACGTTCTGTCCGACAGTAGAGCAGTTCGATGACCGCATCACTTCGGTTGTGGAAACTCACGTTCGTGCCCGTTCCATCTCCCGGTAGGTGACCGCGAGGTCGAGGCCGTCGTACATCCGGTCGAGCATCGCCAGCGCCGACTGGAACTGCGGGTAGTTCTCTCGTATGTCGGAACCGTTCGCCTCACGGGAAGGGCGTGAATCGCTTTTCACTCCACTCACCACGGATTTATACCGGGCGGGGTCGAATACCGGGTAACTCAATCGTCGAAACCAATCCGGAAACACTGGGGTCCTTCCCGCCGATATGCACTTTACCGTGCTCACAGTACCCCTGCCCCTGCAACACGGGATGGGGTGACGGCACGACTAATCCAACCCCGTCGGCGTGCGAGCCTGCCCACCGTGGCAGACAGGGCAGGCAGGCCGATGGGCATCACCAGACGCAGTCTGGTGGCTTGCCGAGGTCCCTCGGCAACAGCGGCCCGTGTCCGTCCGCGCTCCAACCGTGGGCGGTCGCCCGGTGGGGTATCGGGCGCTGTGCGAGCGGATACCGCGTCCCTGTCGGGACGCCCAATACGCCACACCCTGC
>CAYSJP010000050.1:0-11366 GCA_964431395.1 uncultured Halobacteriales archaeon | reverse complement strand
ACCACGGCGACTTCGCCGGCGAGCACGGCCTGGTGCGCAAGAACGTCGGCATCTCCGAGGCGATCCACCGGGTCCCGATGATCTGGCGGTGGCCCGAGCGCATTCAGTCGGGCGCCGTCAGCGACGACCTCGTCGAGAGCGTCGACGTCTTCCCGACGCTGTGTGACCTGCTCGATCTCCCGGCGCCCGACCCCGTCCAGGGGCGGAGCCTGGCGGGCGCCCTCGCCGGCCAGGGGACGGTCGATCGCGACGCGGTCTTCTGTGAGGACCCCGAACACCGGACGGTCCGGACGGAGGAGTGGAAACTGACCCACTACGTCGGGAGCGAGGAGGGGGAACTGTACCACGTGAGCGAGGACCCGTGGGAGCACGACAACCGCTACGACGACGAGGACTACCGGTCGGTCCGGTTGCGCCTGACCGAGCGACTGGTGGACTTCTACGCGACCACCGAGGAACCCGCCATTCCGGGCGGGAGTTCCGCTCCCCGGGAGGACGAGACGGAGGCACACACGATCTGGACCCGGCGCTGGTGGGACGACGGGGGCTCGACGAACCCGACGCCCCTGGATCACCTCGGCGGCCCCGGGCATCCGGTCGAGCGCGAGGAGTCGGCGGACGACCCGGATTACTGACGGAGGAACTTTGTATCGCGCCCGAGAGGCGACCGTCATGAGCGACGAAACGAGCGATCGTCCCAACGTCCTGTTCGTCCTGACCGACCAGCAGCGCCCGGCGTGGGTCGGGATGACCGACGTGCCGGTTCGCACGCCGAACCTATCGGCGCTGGCCGACCGCGGGGCGTGGTTCCGAAACGCCATCACGCCCTCGCCGGTGTGTGCGCCGGGGCGGGCCTGCCTGGCGTCGGGCATGGACTACGAGGACTGTGGGGTCGCCCTGGGCGATGACTTCCCGCCCGACCGGCAGACCTACTACAGGCGACTGCGCGAGGAGGCGGACTATCACGTCATGGGGTGTGGCAAGTTCGACCTCCACAAGGAGACGATGCACTGGGGGACCGACGGCCAGCACCGCGTCGAGGAGTGGGGATTTTCGGAGGCGGTCGACAACGCGGGCAAGATCGCGACCTACAAGACCGGCCGGGATCCGTCCGACCCCTACATGGCCGACCTCCGGGAGCGGGGGCTGGCCGAACTCCACGTCGAGGACTACCGCTGGCGACTCGACCGGGACAACTACGCCGCGACGTTCCCGACGCCCCTCCCGGAGGACGCCTACGCGGACAACTGGATCGCTCGCCGGGGACTGGACCTCCTCGATGCCGCTCCGGACGACCGGCCCTGGCACCTCGTGGTCAACTTCACCGGCCCCCACGAGCCCATGGACGTCACGGACCGGATGCACACCTTGTATCGGGACCCGCCCGTCGACTTTCCCGGGCCGGTCCACGAGGAGGCGGGCCCGGCGACCGACTGCAAGCCCCGGGAGTTCGACGCTTCGACCCACGGGGCGATCCGTCGCAACTACGCGGCGATGATCGAGAACGTCGACCGGTGGCTCGGTCGCTACCTCGACGAACTCGACGCCCGCGGGGAACTGGAGAACACCGTGGTCGTCTTCTCCTCGGACCACGGCGAGATGCTGGGCGACTACGGGCTCTGGACCAAGCAGGCGCCCCACCAGCCCTCGGTCGGCGTGCCGCTGGTCGTCGCCGGCCCGGGCGTCGTCGACCGCGACCCGATAGACGCCCCCGCCTCGCTGCTCGACGTCCACGCGACGCTGCTCGATTACGCCGGCCTCGACCCGGGCGAGGTCGACAGCCGGTCGATGCGGCCGTTCCTGGGTGGAGACCGCGACGCTCACCGCGAGGTCGCCCGCTCGGGCCTGGGTCCGTGGCGGCTCGCCTTCGACGGCCGGTACAAACTGATTGCGGGCTACGACCACGACGTCGGCCCGCGTGATCAGGTGGGGGCGTTCGTCGAGGGCGGTGGCGACCTCCTCGAGCGAGCGCGGGAGCGCGCCCGCGACCTCGATCCCGTCCTGTACGATCTGGCGGTCGGCGAGCACCTGAACGTCGCCGAGGAACACCCCGACGTCGTCGATCGACTGGCGGAGTACATCCCGACTCTGAACTGACGCGCTCGGCCAGTCGACCTTCCCGTTGGTCCTGCCAGGGCCTCCGGTCGCCACCAGCACACTCATGTGGGAGATGGTCATTGCTCGAAGGGATGCCAGCCACAAACGTCGTGGTATTCTGCTGTGACGACCTCGGGTACGGCGACCTCGGCTGTTACGGTGCGGAGTACGAGACGCCGAACGTCGATTCGCTCGCGGAAACCGGCGTCCGGTGTACCGACTGGCACGGGGGCGCCCCGGTCTGTTCGCCCTCGCGGGCGTCACTGCTGACGGGTCGGTACCCCGCCAACGCCGGCGTCCGCGACAACGTGGGCCCGGATCTGGACATGCCCGGACTGCCCGCCGACCAGCCGACGCTTTCCTCCGTGTTACGGGACGCCGGATACCGGACGGGCGCGTTCGGCAAGTGGCACCTCGGCGGCGCCGCCGACACCCGACCCGGCGCCCACGGCTTCGAGGACTTTTTCGGCCACGTCGCCGGCTGTGTCGACTACTACTCCCACGTGTTCTACTACCCGATGGCGTTCGACGCGGGCGATCCCGTCCACGACCTCTGGGAAGGGGAAGACGAGGTCTGGCACGACGGGGAGTACCTGACGGAGTTGATCACCGACCGCGCCACGGCGTTCATCGAGAACAACGCCGGGGAGCCGTTCTTCGCGTACGTTCCGTATAACGCGCCCCACTACCCGTGTCAGGCGCCGGAGGAATACGTGGAGCGGTTCGAGCATCTCGATGAGCAACGCCGGATCGTCGCGGCCATGATCGCCGCCGTCGACGACGGCGTCGGCCGGATTCTCGACGCCCTGGAGCGAACGGGCCAGCGGGACGACACCATCGTGGTGTTCACGTCCGATCACGGCCCCTCGCGGGAATCGTGGATGAACCTCGACGGGAGCGGCGACCCGTTCGACGGCGGATCCGCCGGGCCGTTTCGCGGGCACAAGAAGAGCCTCTTCGAGGGCGGGATACGGGTGCCGGCCATCGTGCACTATCCCGGGGTACTCGACGGCGGCGTCGAGTTCGACGGCCTCGCCAGTCACGTCGACCTGCTGCCCACCGTCGCGGAGTGCTGTGGACTGGACGTTCCGCCCGGCCTCGACGGGCGGAGCCTCCTCGGCGCGATGGAGCGCGGCGAGGCGCTCGACCGCACGCTGTACTGGGAGCGCGACGACTGGGAACGGTGTCAGGTAGCCGTCAGGGACGGCGACTGGAAGCTCGTCGTGAACGGCCGCGATCAGGTGACGGAAGCCGAGGACGTCCATCTCTCGAACCTCGCTCGCGACCCCGGGGAGTCACGGAACCTCGTCGACGCCGAACCGGCGCGCGTCGAGGAACTCTCCGGCCGCCTCGGGGCGTGGTACGAGGCCGCGACGGGCGAGTCGCCACCCGAGGAACTCCCGGTGGCATGATCATAGGGATTATCGTAGCCAGCCGGAGGTCCGATGAACCCCGGCTGGACGGGGTCGTCGATTCTCAGGAGAGAGAATCTATGGACTTCTACGATAATCCCTATCAGTTCTCCTCTTCCCACCGCTCCGAGGGGTCGACAGTTCCGCGGCGGTCCATGTAGTCAAAGTCCTCGCCGCCCGGCCACGGGTACTCGTTGCGCCCCGCGGCGACGTGGGTCTTGCTCTCCGGCAGTTCCGCTTTCCAGGCGAGGAGCCGTTCGGCGAGGTCTTCCCTGACCTCGGGGTGGTCCTCGGCGAGGTTGTCCAGTTCCGACGGATCCGCCGGCACGTCGTACAACTCGACGCGGCTCCGGTCGGGGTTCATCAGGAGTTTCCACCGACCCTCCCGGATCGAGAGCGTCGGGCTCTGGTCGAGCGGTCCGCCGATGACGTTGAACCGTCGCTCCCACATGAGCGGCGACTCGCGCTCGCGGGACTCGCCCCGGAAGACGTCGGCCATCGACTCGCCGTCGATCCCCTCTGGGGCGTCGATCCCGGCCAGTTCACAGATCGTCGGCAGCCAGTCGACCCCCGAGACGACGGTGTCCTCGACGCGGCCGGCCGGGATTTCGTCGGGCCACCGGACGATGAAGGGGACCCGGACGCCGCCCTCATAGAGGCTGCGCTTGCGCCCCCGGAACGGTCCCGTGGACCCGACGCCGGAGTGGCTCGCGTTCCTGACGAGGTGGGTCTCCGGGCCGTGGTCGCTGGTGAAGGCGACGATCGTCTCCCCGGCGATCCCCATGTCGTCGAGTCCGTCGAGCAGCCGGCGCATGCCCGAATCGATCGCCGAGACGGCGGCGTAGTAGACGGCCATTGCCCCGTTGTAGGGGAACTTTTCCCGTTCCGGCGGCGAGGGCTTGAGCCACTCGTAGGGCTCCATCTGCGTCTCGAAGGGGTTGAGCGTGGCGTGGGGCAGCACCGTCCAGAGGTTGAGGTAGAAGGGCCCGTCCCGGTTGGCCCGGATGAACTCGAGGGCCTCCTCGACCAGCACGTCCATCGACCGGGCCTTGAACCACGGCTCCTCGTCGTCGAAGGCGTCCTCGCCCGTTGCCGCCGAATTGATGGCGGTGTACTCCTCGAACCCGTAGGCGTCGGGTTCCGGTGCACCGGCCTCCTTGCCGAGGTGCCACTTGCCGATATGGCCGGTCGCGTATCCGGCGTCCCGGAGTCGTCCCGCCACCGTCGGGAGGTCCGGATCGAGGTACATCGTGTCGATGCCGCGGCGCTCCATCGTCTCCTCGTCGGCGATGTGCTGGTGGACGCCGTGTCGACCCGGGAAGTCGCCGGTGAGGAAGGCGGCGCGGCTGGGCGAACAGACGGTCCCGTTGGCGTAGAACTGGTCGAACAGCGTTCCCTGCTGGGCGAGGCCGTCGATCGCCGGCGTCTCGATGCGGGGGTGTCCGTAACAGCCCAGGTCGCCCCATCCGAGGTCGTCGTTCACCACGAAGATCACGTTCGGTTGTGGATCGTTCTCTGGCACGAAAGATCAGGGAGGACATGTCTGCGATCCGTCTTAAAACTTCGCCGCTGACCCGGACACGGGGCTCCCGATTCGAAGGAAGGTTTATGCCGCTGCCCCCGGACGGTCCGGCGATGCGAGCACACGTCGTCGTCCACCCCGACTTCGAACGCCACTGGCCCTACGCCGCCGGGAGGCTCCGGGAGTGCTGGGAGTCCGACGGCTGGACGGTCGACCTGCAGCGCCTCGACCCCGGCGACGACCGGGTCCTCTCCGCGGCGGTGCCCGACCCCGAGTCCGTCGCCCGGCTGGCGTCCCTCTCGGTGCCCGTCTCCGGGACCTGCCACGAGGCGTTCCCGTCCCTCGAGGAGGCCGCCGTCTTCACGGACAACGGCTACGAGGTGAGCGACGAGGTCCGGGCGCAGTTCGAGGACGCGGGGGTGACCGTGCACGAACACGAGAACCGCGGCTACTGGGGCCAGTCCGTCGCCGAGACCGCGCTCGGGCTGACCATCGCGGCCCTCAGGCACATTCCACAGAAACACGCCGCGATCACCGAGAGCCAGGCGGAGTGGGACTACACCCCCGAGGGCGATCCCGGCCCCGGATCGCGGGCCGTGCAGTACGCGGACGACCCCCGGTTCGTCGAGGGGACGGTCGCCGGGAAGGCCGTCCGGATCGTCGGACTGGGCAACATCGGCAGCCGCTACGCGGACGTCGTGGCACACCTGGGCGCGGAGGTCGCGGCCTACGACCCCTACGCCGACGAACCCTGCTTTCACAGGGCCGGGGCCCGGCGGGTCTTCGAGCTGGACGCCCTCCTCGAGGACGCCGACATCTTCGCCCCGATGGTGCCCCCGACGCCCGAAACGGAGGGGATGATCGGGGCCGACCGGGTGTCGGCGCTCCCCGAGGGCTGTCTGGTCGTCCTCGCAACCCGCGCCCGGATCGTCGACGGCGAGGCGCTACGCGAGCGGGTGTACGACGACGAACTCGCCCTCGCGGCCGACGTCTGGGACGAGAACGGCGGCGAGCCACTCGCGCTCGAGGACCCGATCCTGGGCCGGGACAACGTCGTCCACACGCCCCACCTGGCCGGCCGCACCCGCGACGCCAACGAGGCGTGGGCCGAGCGCCTCGCCGCCCACTTCGACTGAGTCACCCGATCATGCCCCGAAACGACCCAAACCTCGTCGTCCTCCTCACGGATCAGCAGTCGGCCTCGATGATGAGCTGTGCCGGGAACTCCCACCTCGAAACGCCGGGGATGGACCGCCTGGCCGACAACGGGACCCGCTTCGAGCGGGCCTACTGTACGAACCCGGTGTGTGTGCCCTCGCGAACGAGCCTCTGGACCGGGCGCTTCCCCAGCGAGATCGGTATCCGGTCGAACGACTTCGACCACCTCGACGACGTTCCGGAGCACATCACCGGCCAGGGACTCGGCCACCGTCTCCGGGAGGCGGGCTACGAGACCGTCTACGGCGGGAAGGAACACCTGCCGGGGATGACCGTCGAGGACCTCGGGTTCCGCAAGCTCACGGACGACCGTAGCGAGGGCCTCGCCGACGCCTGCGTGGAGTTCCTGGGAAAGGACCACGACCGGCCCTTCTGTCTCGTCGCCTCGTTCATCAACCCCCACGACATCTGTTTCATGGCGATCCGGGCGTACGAACGCCACGTCGGTGAAACCACTGACCGCGGCGACGTGGACCGTCGGCTCGACGCCGCTCTCGAACTCCCCGGGGGAGCCGATTGGACGGACTGCTGTCCGCCCCTTCCCGACAACCACGAGCCACAGGCCGAGGAACCCGGCGCGATCCAGGAGTTCCTCGACCAGGGCTCCTTCCGGCGATACGTCCGCGAGGAGTGGACCGAGGAGGACTGGCGCCGGCACCGGTGGGCCTACTGCCGCCTGACCGAGATGGTCGACGAGCACGTCCACCGGGTCGTCGACGCGATCGAGGCGGCCGGTCCCTCCGAGGAGACGGCCGTCGTGTTTCTGAGCGACCACGGCGACCACGACGGCTCCCACCGGCTGGAGCACAAGAACATTCCATACGAGGAGGCCGCGGGGGTACCTCTCGTCGTCGATCCGCCCGGCGAATCCGGCGACGGGAGGGTCGACCGGGACCACCTCGCCTCCGTCGGCCTCGACCTGGTCCCCACGCTGTGTGAGTACGCGGGCGTCGCGCCGCCCGAGCACTGCGACGGCCGGAGCCTCCGCGGACTCGTCGAGGGGGACCCGCCGCCCGACTGGCGCGAGTATCTCCGCATCGAATCCGAGGTCGGCGAGGCGGTGGTCTCGGATCGCTACAAGTACGTCCGCTACGACGAGGGCCGACACCGCGAGCAGCTCTACGACCTGAACGCGGACCCCGGCGAGACCGAAAACCTCATCGGGACGGCGGAGGCGCAGTCGGTCGTCGAGGACCTGCGTGCCCGTCTCTCCACGGGGACGTGACGGATCCTCCCTTCCCGTCGCAGTCCTCGTCGGGGTGCATCAGGAGGGCCCTTCCCACCGCGGATCGAGGAACTCCCGGTCTACACGCCCGACCAGTGATCGAAGCCTTTCTGCTGGAAGAGGCGGTGGAGCCCCTCGGGCCCTTCCCGGGCGGCGGCGTGGAGGGGGTCCTCCTCGGGGCCGACGTGCTCCTCGGCCCAGGCCGCCATCCTGCTCCGCAACTCTTCGACCAGGTCGGGGTGTTCGGAGGCGACGTTCTCCTGCTCCCAGGGATCGGCTTCGAGGTCGTAGAGCGCCTCCTCGGGGACGACCCCGCCCCACATCCCGGGGTTGTACGTCCGGATGTACTTGTACTGGTCGGTGCGGACGGCGCGCTGGGCGGTGTACTGGCCGTGGTCGAGGACGACGAACTCGCGCCACTCGGCGTCGGAGGCGGAGTTCGCGCCGGAATCGAGGTCGCCTTCGAGGAGCGGGCGGAGCGAGCGGCCCTGCCAGGCCGCGGGGGCATCGAGGCCGGCGTAGTCGGCGAGGGTGGGGGCCATGTCGACGTTCGTCACGAGTTCCCGGCGGGATCCGGGGTCGACGCCCGCCGAAGCGGGCGGCTTCACCAGCAGTGGGACGTGCTGGGTGCCCTCGTGGGTACCCCAGTGCTCGCGGTAGAGGCCGTGCTCGCCGAACTCCTCGCCGTGATCGCCGGTAACGACGATCAGCGTCTCCTCGTAGAGGCCGCGCTCTTTCAGGGCGTCGAGCATCCGGCCGACGTGCTCGTCGGCGTAGTGAATCTCGGCGTCGTAGCCCGCCAGGACCTCGCCCAGCGCCTCCAGGTTCTCGACGTGGTCGTACTCGCAGTGTGTCAGCGACCGGTCGAGGCCGGGGTCCGTGGGCGACCGGAAGGCGTCCCACTCCGTGTGTTCCTCGAGCATCCCGGCGGTGGGGTAGGGAGGAAGCGGGCCATCCCGGAACGGTTCGACCTCTTCGGGACTCCGGAGGTAGGGATCGTGGGGTTCCCAGAACTGGAGGTACAGGAAGAACTCCTCGTCGGCCGTCCGCTCTAAGATGTCCAGACCCGCGTCGACGACGTCCTCGGCGCGGGGAGTCTGGAAGTACCCGCCGGGGGGTTCCTGTGGCTGGTGGAACTCGTGCCAGAGGTGGTAGAACCACGGCGCGGGGTGACGCGGGAACGACGAGACTGCCGCGGTGTGTATCCGCTCCTGGAAGAACAGTTCTGGCAGGGTCCAGTACTCCTCTTCGACGTCGTCGTGGCCCATCCACCGGTAGTCGTGTCGGGTCGAGGGGGAATGGAGGGTCTGGCCCGGCGGGCCGTGGGTGACGACGCCGTTGTTGATCCCGTATCGCCCCGAGACGAAGGCCGCCCGCGAGGACATACAGGGGGAACTGGCGACGTAGGCGCGGTCGAACCGAACGGCGTCTGCCGCGAGTTCGTCGATGTTCGGGGTCGTGGGCTGTTCGTAGCCGTAACACCCGACGTGGTCCGGACGGAGCGAGTCGACGTCGATATAGAGGACGGGCATCGTCCCCGACTGGCGCGTGGCGGAGTATATAGCTTCCGCCTGCCGGCGTCACGCTCCCCCGTCACGGGACAACAGATATACGCTCGGACGACCTAATTTTGACGAGCGACCCATGGACGACGACCCCGGATTCGACGACATGTTTCTCTACGAGCTCGCCCGCGAGGGCGAGACGACCCAGCTCGTCGCGTACATGAAACACTCCGACAGCCCGGACGTCCGGGAGCGTGCGGCCGAGCTCCTCGGTGATTTCGCGGACACGCCACGGGCGATCGACGAGGCCGAGATCACTCGCGAACTCATCACCGTCGTCATCGAGGAGGAAAACGACAAGGTGCGTGCCAGGGCGATCGACTCGCTGCATCGACACGGGGCCGAGTCAGTCGACGAGCTGATCACCGAGATGGCCGATTTCGACGCGAGCGAGACGCCGGATTGGATGAAATCAAAGGAACTCGTCGAGTGGCTCGACTCGGAGTACGCGGAGTTCCGGATGGTCGCCGCCACGGCGCTGGGGCGGGTCGGCGACGAGCACGCGGTCCCACACCTCGTCGAGGCGTTCGATGACCTGGACCCCCGCGTTCGGGAGCGGGCCGTCAGGTCCTGTGGACGGATCGGCGACGACCGGGCGATCGAACCGATCGCGGATCGGCTCGATGACAGCGAGCCGCTGGTGGGGCGGGCGGCGGCCGAGTCCCTCGCCGCGATCGGAACCCCGGACGCGCTGGAGCTGCTGATCCCGGCCGCCCGGGCGGACGACGAGCGGGTCCGACACATCGCCGTCTCCGAGTTGAGCGACCTCCGAAGCACGGAACCACTCGTCGTCCTCGTCCGGGCGCTCAAGGACGAGTCGGCTGACGTCCGGCGCGCGGCGACGCTGTCGCTGATCGAGTTGATCGCGGCCCACACCGAAGTTGACGAGAGCTTCCGCCGGGTCGTCATGGGACAGTTGCGTACGGTCGACGCCTCGGAACTGGTCCCACAGCTGCTCGAACTCTTCTCGGAAACCACCAGAGGGGGGATCAAGCGCACCGTCGTCCGGTTGCTCGGGCGCGTCATCGACCCCGAAGCGGAGGAGGCCGAGGCAGTCCACGAGGTGTTGCTGGACGCGCTCGACGACGAGGAGTTGGCGGCGTCCGCCGAGGAAAGCCTCGTCGGCCTCGAGAGCGAGACCCTCGAGAAGCGCCTGCGAATCTTCACACAGCAGGAGGAGGGCCCCCCGGAAGCGGTCGAACGCGCCGAGAGGGTTCTCGACCGGATCGGAAGCGACCGCGTCGGCGAGGTGGTTAAAAACTCCGTCGATTACACGTACGTCCAGGAACCAGCCGACTACACCCGGAAGAAACAAAAAGAGCGGAAATGAAAGCAAGGAAATCAAAACGCGACGAGAGCAGGGTCACCGGGACGACGTGAAGACCGGGCCGTCAACTTCGATCTGCGCGTCGAACACGTTATCAAGAACGTTTACCGTCGACTCCGGCTGTGTCTCGGGGTTGACGTAGTAGTGTGACAGCGCGTCCGCGCGGTCACACCGCGAGGTGAATATGTGGAGAAATCTAAATGCGTTCTGGACGTCGAACTTCTCGATCACCTCCGGCAGAATGTCGAACTCGACTGAGATCTTCCCCTGCTTGGATTCGTGCTCGCTGAGAACGCGCGAGACGGTCTCGCCGAGGCTCGAGAGACCGAGGTTCTTGTCTAGCTGGACGATCTCCATGGGAACCGTCGAAAAGTCGATCCCGTCGATGCCCGCGAGCGGTTGTAATTTCGTCGTGATCATCACCGTCCACGCGGGCCACTCCGGGAACTCGTCGCGTATGAGTTCGATCCGCCGTTCCGGAGTCGTCGTGACGAACACGTAGATGTCCGCCGGGGCGAGGAGATGGATGCGGGCGTTGTCCGCTCCGGGGCTCTCCAGTGGCCCTCTGACCATGATGCTCCCGGTTCGGTCGATGCTGTCCGCGACGTGGACGCCGGATTCGAGTAGCGGTTCGACGTGACTGAAGAGGTGGTCCTTGAACTCCGCGAGCGCCCGGTCGCTGTCGTGGTCGCGTCCTTCCGCCTCACAGTGTGGGCAGGACCACGCGAGACCGAAATCCTCCTGCCGGAACTTGCTTTCGTAGTGTTTGAGCAGGTGCGACTTGGCGGATTCAGCCGTCTGGTCTTGATCGGTCGACCAGGTGGAGAAGTCACAGCGTCTGCACCCCCAGCGATACACCATGTTTCATGTAGCTCTACTGCTCTGTTTCATATAAGCGATTGGGTCTTCCGGGGGGACGGACATCTCCACCGTGCGATCGTCGCTCCGGAGGATCAGGACCGCCACTCCCGCTTGCGCTCGCTCCCGATGTTGAGCGAGA
>CAYSJP010000049.1:0-11479 GCA_964431395.1 uncultured Halobacteriales archaeon | reverse complement strand
TGAACGACGGGCGACTCCAGCAGTTCGCCGAACCCGACGTCGCCTACAGACAGCCGGCGAACCTGTTCGTCGGCGAGTTTCTGGGCAGTCCCGCGATGAACACGGTCGAGGCGGCGCTGACTCCCCATGGCGAGGAGTCGACGGTCCACGCGGGCGGGACGGACCTCGTGACGATCCCGACCCCGACGGAGAACGCCGGGAAGACGCCGCTGCAGGTCGTCGCCGGGTTCCGACCGGAGGATCTCACCGTCGGCGGTTCGGGCGACGTCGCCCTCGACGCCCGCGTCGTCGAGGTCGAGTACCAGGGGGACGGCAACTTCGTGTTCCTCGAGACCGACGAGCTACAGTCTACAGGGGGCGACGGAAACGACACCGTCGATGTGACCGTCCGCACGCCGGTGTCGGTTCGTCCCTCGCCGGGCGAGACGGTCACGCTGACGGTCGACTCCGAGAAGGTCTACCTCTTCGACGCCGAGAGCGGCGACGCGATCCGGGCCTCACCGAGCGCCGGCGTGCGGCCGACGCAGTAACTCCCCGCAGGGGGACGCGGCGCCGTTCCCATACATTTATCCTGGCCGCCACGGACCGGAGATACGAAGGATGGAGATCACCGAGATCACGCAGCGACGAATACGGAACGCGCTCCCGGAACCGTTCGACGCCTCCTGGGTCCCCGGCGGGACCCAGTCCGACCTCACCGTCGACCTGTTCGAGGTCCACACCGACGAGGGGGTGACGGGGGTTACCGCGATGCCCTCCTTTCCCGGCGGGCTCGACCTCGAGCACGTCTTCGAGTCACAGCTCGTCGGCGAGGACCCCCACGAGGTCGAGCGGATTCTGAAACTGCTCGAGTCGGTCGAGTTTCTCGGTGCCGACGCCTACTACATGGAGATCGCGCTCTGGGACGTCATCGGGAAGTCGGCCGGCAAACCCGTCTACCGGTTGCTCGGGGGCGACGACCGGCCGGTGCCCGTCTACGCGAGCACCGGCGCGATCCGGCCCGCCGAGGAGCGCCTCGCGTACGTCCGGGACCGCGTCGAGGAGGGGTTCGAGGGCGTCAAACTCCGGTTCAGGTCGGACGATCCCGATCCTGACCTCGCGATCGCCCGCGCGATCCGCGAGGAGTTCCCCGACCTGACGCTGATGGTCGACGCCAACAACGGCTGGAGCATGCGCCTCGCCGGCGAGACCGGCGACGCGTGGTCGCTCCCGCAGGCAAAACGGGTGGCCGCCGAACTCGAGTCCATCGGCGGCGTCGCCTGGCTGGAGGAGCCCCTGCCCCAGAACAACTACCGGCGTCTCCAGGAACTCCGCGCGAGCACCTCGATCGCGATCGCCGGCGGGGAGTCCGTGGCCGGCCTGCACACCCTCCGGGAGTACGTCGCCCACGACGCGCTGGACGTTCTCCAGCCCGACGCCGTGTTCGCGACCGGCATCCTGAACGGCAAGAAGGCCGCCGGCATGGCCGAGACGTTCGGCCTCGAGTTCGCCCCCCACACCTGGTCGAACGGCATCGGCCTGGTCGCCAACCTCCACCTGCTGGCGGCGACCCACGCCGAGTGGTGTGAGTACCCCTTCGAACCCCCCGGATTCGTCCCCGAGGCGCGGGACTTCATGCTCGAGGAACCCGTGACGCCCGACGACGGCACCATCACGCCCCCCGACGCGCCGGGGCTCGGCCTCGACGTCGACTGGGACGCCGTCGAGGACGCCGAGATCTAGCCGGCACCGCTGTCGGAACTCCCGGGCGGTCCTCGCGTTCGTCTCCAGGCATCCGCCTTCGGGAATCGCGCCGGCTCTTCGATGTTCGTCCATCTTTTCGGGCATCTACCGACCACGTCGGACGTCTACCGGCCACGTTTATGCCCGTCGGGGTAATGAGAGTCAGTATGTCGCAGTTGCCGCCGACGATACGGCCGCCGACGGAGGAGGACGTCCGCTCCATCGCGGAGACGTACCACTTCGACCTCTCGGAGGACGAACTCGCGGCGTACCGGGCGCTCCTCGAGGAGAAACTCGGCTTTTGCACCCGGATCGACGAACTCGCCGACGGGGGCGGGTCCCGGTGGCGGGGGGAGCGCGACCCCGGGCGTCGCGCCACCCCCGAGGAAGACCCGAACAACGCCATCATCACCTACTGCCGGGTCGAGGGGGCCGACGACGGGCCGCTGGCGGGGTACGAGGTCGGGATCAAGGACAACATCGCCGTCGCCGACGTCGAGATGACCTCCGGCTCGCGGGTGATGGCGGGCTACCGCCCGCGGAACGACGCCACGGTCGTCGAGCGCCTGCTCGAGGCGGGTGCGACGATCACGGCGAAGACGAACATGAGCGAGATGGCGGTCTCCGGGAGCGGCGAACTGGGGCTCGGCGGCCCCGTTCTGAACCCACGCGATCCGTCGTACCTCGCGGGTGGCTCCTCGAGTGGCTCCGCCGCCGCCGTCGTGGCCGGCGACGTCGACGTCGCCCTCGGCACCGACCAGGCGGGGTCGGTCCGTACGCCCGCGGCCTGGAGCGGCTGTGTCGGGCTCAAGCCCACCCACGGGCTGGTGCCCTACAGCGGCGCGTCCCCCCTCGGCCACTCCTTCGATCACATCGGCCCGCTGACGGGGTCGGTCGCGGACGCGGCGCGCGTGCTGTCGGTCATCGCCGGCGTCGACCCGGACGATCCGCGACAGCGCGCGATCGACCCCGGCGACTACGTCGGCGCGCTCGGGGACTCCCTGGAGGGGCTCCGTATCGGCGTGCTCGCGGAGGGGTTCGAGCTCGGCGGCGACGAGCCCGCCGTCGACGAGGCCGTCCACGCGGCCGTCGACGAACTCGAGGCGCTGGGCGCGGACGCCGAGGACGTGTCGATCCCGTGGCACCGGGACGGCATCTTCGTGTGGCTGGCGGTCGAACACGAGGAGGCCGCCATGATGTGGGACGCCGAGAGCACCGGGTATTTCGTCGACGGCCGGTACGACACCGACCGCGCCGCGGCGTTCGCGAAGGCCCGGCGCGCCGGGGCCGACGAGTTCGGGCCGACGGTGAAGCTCAAGTGCCTGCTGGGGCGGTACCTGTCCGAACAGTTCCACGGCCGCTACCACGACGCGGGACAGAACCTCCGGGCGGATCTCCGTGGGGCGTACGACGACGCCCTCGAGACGTTCGACGCGCTGCTCGTGCCGACCACGCCGGTGACGGCGTTCGAACTCGAGGAGGACCTCACCCGCGCGGAACTGATCGACCGGGCGCAGGGCAAGGAGGGGCGGACGCGCAACACGATGCCGTTCAACATGACCGGCCACCCCGCGATGTCGGTGCCCTGTGGCACGACCGACGGCCTCCCGATCGGGATGATGCTCGTCGGGAACCAGTTCGACGAGGAGACGATCCTGCGGATCGGCCACGCGTTCGAACACGCGACCGAGTGGACCGAGCGGACGTTCTGACCGGCCGTCGACCGCGCTCTCCTGTGGGATCCGCGCAGCGTCTGCCCGCCGTCGACGCTCAGCGTAGCGTCTGTCCGCCGTCGACGTGGAGCGTGCTACCGGTGACGAACGACGACCGCTCGCCCGCGAGGTACTCGACCGTGTCCACGACGTCCTCCGGTCTCCCGGGGCGGTCGATACACTGCAGGTCGACGACCGACTCGATGTACTCCTCCGACAGTTGCTGACTCGCCTCCGAGAGGATCAGCCCGGGCGCGATGGCGTTCACCCGGACGCCCTCCCCCCCGAGTTCCCGCGCGAGCGACCGCGTCAGCGGGACGAGGGCTCCCTTCGAGGCGACGTAGTGGGGGTACCCGGTCGCGCCGAAGAAGGCCACCGCCGAGGCGATGTTGACGACGCTACCGCCGCCCGTCTCGGCCATGCGGGGTGCGATCTCCCGACAGCAGATGTACACGCCCGTCAGATTCACGTCGATCACCGACCGCCACTCATCGAGGGGGATCTCGTCGAACCCGCGGTCACGCTCCGTCACGAGGGGGCTGTACACGGCGGCGTTGTTCACGAGAACGTCGATCGATCCGAACTCCGAGACCGCCGTCTCCGCCAGGTCGGCGACCGCCGCCTCGTCGGTCACGTCCGTCTCGACCGGGTGGACCCGGTCGTCGAGTTCGCTGTCGAACCGTGGTCCGTCCTCGACGTCCGCGACGACGACGGTCGCGCCCGCCGCCGCGAACCGCCCGACGATCTCCCGCCCGATGCCGTTCGCGCCGCCCGTGACGACCGCCGTCCGATCCGCGAAGCCGTCTGTGTTTGCTGTCATGGTGGGTCCTCCTATTTCTCGAAGACGGCCCCCGGCGTGTCGCCGAGGGCGATCGAGACGTTCTTCAGTTCGGTGTACTCCTGGACCGCCTGCCGGCCCTTCTCCCTGCCGATGCCGCTTTGCTTGTACCCGCCGAAGGGCGCCTGGGGGAACGTCGCGGGGTACTCGTTGACCGTGATGCTGCCGGCGTCCAGGTCGGCCGCGACCCGGTGGGCCCGATCCAGCCGTTCCGTCCAGATCGCCCCGTACAGCCCGTAGTCGGTGTCGTTTGCGCGCTCGATCGCCTCCGCCTCCTCGGTGAAGGGGTACACGCTGAGCACCGGCCCGAACAGTTCGGTCCGCGAAACCTCGTGGTCGTCGCCGACGCCCTCGATGACCGTCGGGGCGTAGTAGTTACCCTCCTCGCGTGGGATCTCGCCGCCGGCGACCGCCCGGGCGCCGTCCTCGAGTGCGGCCTCGACCGAGTCGGCGACCCGGCGCTGTGCGTCCGGGGAGACGAGCGGCCCGACGTCGGGGTCCTCCCTGCCGGGCCCGACCTCGAGCGCCGCCGTGCGCTCGGCGAGGTCGTCGACGAACCTCCCGTACACGTCCTCGTGGACGAACACCCGCGTCGTGGCGAAGCAGATCTGCCCGGAGTTGAAAAACACCTTCACGGTGTCCTCGATGGCCGCCTCGAGATCGGCGTCGGGGAAGACGATGCTCGGGCTCTTGCCGCCCAGTTCGAGCCCGACCGGCACCACGTTCTCCGCCGCCGCCCGCATGACCGCCGTGCCGGTCGTCCGCGAGCCGGTGAAGATGATCTTCCCGAGGCGCGAGTCCCCGGTCAGCGTCGCCCCCGTCGTCCCGCCGTCCCCCGGGACCACGTTCACGACGCCGTCCGGGATACCGAGTTCGAAAAGGTCCGCACAGAAGGTCAGAAGCGACAGCGGCGCCTCCGGGGCGGGCTTGACGACCGCGGTGTTGCCACAGGCGAGCGCGGGTCCCAGACTCCGCGCCCCGAGGACGAGCGCGGCGTTCCAGGGCACGATGTGGCCGGTCACGCCGAGCGGTTCGCGCAGGGTGTAATCGAGGCGCTCGCCCGGCAGGGGGATCGTCTCGCCCTCGATCTTGTCCGTCAGGCCGGCGTAGTACTCGAAGTAGCCGGCGGCGTCCCGGACGTTCCCGCGGGACTGGGAGATCGGCCGGCCGGTCTCCGCCGTCTCGATCCGCGCGTACCGGTCGACGTTCTCCCGGATCAGCCCGGCGATATCGTGCAGGAGTTGCCCCCGGCGCACGGGGTCGACCCCCTCCCACTCCTCGGTCGCGTCCTCCGCCGCCGTCACCGCGGCGTCGACGGCCTCCGGCCCGCATTTCGCGACCGACGCGATCGGCTCGTTCGTCGCCGGATCCGAGACGGCGAACGTCTCGGCGGTGGACCGGAACTCCCCGTCTATGATCGCGTCGTACCGCTCGCTCAAACTGGTTTGCATGGATGGATCCTGTAGGGGCCGTAGGTTAATTCTGTCGGCCGCCTCAGCCGAGTCGGATGAGGTCCAGACGGACGTGCGCCCGCCCGGGGCGGGTGCGCGCTGGCTCCCCCGTTCCGTGTTCGATCGCGAGCGTGAGCGCCTCGCCGCCGTCGAGTTCGAGGGGCACCTCGATCCGTAGGGACCGCGTCGCGGACCCGTCACCGTCGGGGGCCGTCGCGACGGCCTCCCCCTGCCCGTCGCGGCGCCCCTCCAGCCGCACCTCCCCGGCTTCGGGCCCGGTCTCGAGGTGCGCGACGCCGGCGAGCCGGTAGGTGCCCGGGCTCGAGGGGACGACTCCCCCCAGCCCGGGGTCGAACGCACCGAGGTGATCGAACCGGGTCGCGTCTAGGGCGATCCGCGTCGGGGTTCCCGGGGGGATCGACTGGCCGGTCGACCGGTGTGCGCTGACGCCCACGTCGTCGACGCGCATCCTGTCCGCCCGGACCTCCGTGGCGTCGAGGTCGTCGACGCCGACGGGCTCGGCCCCGCCCGCGATCCGGACCGGCGTGTGGGCATACCGGACCACCTCCTCCACGCCGTCGACCCACTCCCCGCCAGTCTCACGGACGTACGCCGTGAGCCGCCGGACGCGTTCGACGTCCGTCTCGAACCCGTCGGGGTCGACCGACTCCCCGTCGACGAGGTTGTGCCCGAACAGGATCATCCCCGTCTCGCGCTCGATCGCCCGGTCGATCGCGCCGGTGATCGCCTCCGTCTCCGCGTGCTCGATGAACACCCGCGGGAGGGCGTACGGCGACCCGGCGTCGACGATGCCCGACGCGTCGGACGGGTGGACGGTCCCCCAGGCGTAGGGGTAGTGGTTGGCGACGACCGAGCGGCCCGTCGCTCCCCCCGCCATCCCCCAGGAGTACATGTAGTGGCGGTGATCGACGCCGTGCCGGCGGAACGCCCCGATGGCGTCGACGACCTCCGCCTCCTGGTCGGCAGGAGTCAACTCGTCGAAGCGGTCGTGGCGATGGCCGTGGTTGGAGACGCCCCAGCCGCGCTCGGACTGGAGTTCCCGGAGCCGTTTCCACGTCATCCGCCCCTCCTCGCCGAGCCGCGCCGGGGATATCGCGAGCGTCGGCGTCGTCCCCATCTCGGTGAAGACGTCCCGGTAGCGGTAGTTGTTCAGGAGGCCGCCGTCGAAGGACCAGTGGAAGACGGGTCTCGTATAGCCCGCCTCGTAGTTGACCGCCCCGCCCCTGACACCGCGCCGTGCTGCGCTGCTCCGGCCGTCAGCCGGCTGGCCTCCCCGGCCGGCGCCCTCCGTCGCACCGTCGTCCGGGACGAGCCGCCATCGCTCGCCGTCGCCGAGAAAGCGGACCGGCGCGTTCGTCGCGACGAACACCGATCCGGATTCGGGCGGATACTCCGCTATGGCTTCCTCCACGTCCCGGACGGTCCCGGTCGAGCCGTGCACGCTTCCCCGGAGGGGTCTCTCCGTGATAAATATAGTGACCGAATGGTGTCCTTCCTTCCGGGAGAGTGGATGAACAGCCAGCATCCGGCGAGATCATGAACAGGTTTAAACGGTCGTCGGACGATCCGCACGTATGCCTCACGCGATTCACACCGGTGACGCCCCGGCCGCGCCCGACGATTTCAGCCAGGCGATGACGGCGGGTAACCTCGTGTTTACCGCCGGACAGGTGCCGATGACCCCCACGGGGGAACTCCGGGACGGGGACTCCCTCGCCGACCAAACCCGTCTCTGCCTGGAGAACCTGCGGGCGGTGCTCCGGGAGGCCGACGCGACGACCGACGACGTCCTCAAGGGTGCGGACGTCGAGATCGAGGCCGTCGCCGTCCGGGACGCCTGACCGATGAGCGGGCGAGCGAGCGTCGCGGTGATCGGCGGCGGGATCGTCGGGACGAGCGTCGCGTATCACCTGAGCGACTACCCCGGGGTGGACGTGACGGTCTACGAACAGGGGCGGGTGGGCGGCGAGACGACCGACGCCTCGATGGCCATGCTCGGGCGCTCCGGCGACCCGGAGATGGCGCGCATGAAGTCCTACGCGATGGAGACGTACAACGGGTTCATGGCCGACCCCGTCGGCGACGTGCGGTTCGAACCGACCGGTGCCGTCTCGGTCGCGACGACCGCCGAGGGGGCGGCCGCGCTCGCCGACCGGGTCGACGCGCGGACGGTCGACGTCTCGGACACCGACACCGGCAGCGCGAACGAGCCACTCGCCTACTACCGGGGCGAGGCGGTCCACGCCTCGATGGTGTTCCCGACGCTCGATACCGGCGACGTGACGGGCGCGCTCCACCAGCCCGCGAAGGGGTACACGACCTCCCGCGAACTCGCCGCGGAGTTCGCCCGCCGGGCCCGCGACCGGGGCGCCCGCATCGAGGAGGGCGTCCGTGTCGAGGAGGTGCTCACGGTAGACGGCGCCGCCGCCGGCGTCGTCGTCGAGGGCGAGCGAGTTCGCGCGGACGCGGTCGTCTGTGCGGCCGGGCCGTGGAACCTCGCGGTGGCGCACACTGCGGGCGTCGACCTCCCGGTCCGACACTCCCTCGCGCCCGTTCTGGAGCTCCGCCCGCCCGAGCCCTTGCCCCACCCGATCCCCTACACCGAACACTACGAGTCGGGCATCTACGTCAGGGACACCCCGCGGGGGACGGTCCTCGTGGGCCTGCACGCCACCGGGACCGAGTCCTTCGAGGACCACGACCGGGTCGATCCCGCCGACGTCGGCGAGACGGTGTCGGACGCGTTCCGGGCCAGCGTCGAGGAGACGGTCGGGACCCTGTTGCCGCCCCTCGCGGAGGCGGAGGAGGTCGGGGAACGCCTCGCCGTCGGCTCCCGGACCCCCGACGCGTGGCCGGTCGTCGGCTGGACCGACGTCCCGGGCTTTTCGATCGCGGCGTTTCACTCCCAGGGCATCCAGCTCGCGCCCGCCGCGGGCGACGTGATCGCCCGACAGCTCCTCGAGGGCGACCCCACCGGCTACTACGGGTCGGCGTCGATCTCCCGGTTCGACGGGTACGACGACGCCCGGACCCGCCTGGACTCGTAGCCGGCGTTCGCCCGGGCGAACTCAGCTGGACCCGTCGGCGACGAACTCGACGTCGGCCTGCCCACCCGGACCCCGGACCTGCTCGCGACGCCCCGGTGGCGCGAGAAGGCCGAGCTACTGGCCTCCCACGCCGCGGACACGGGTGTCGGCGAGCACGACCGCGGGGACGTCGAGCTGCTGGCGCCGGTGGAGGACCCGGAGAAGGTCGTCTGCGTGGGACTCAACTACGCCGAACACGTCGAGGAGGGCGGCCAGGAGCGCCCGGAGAACCCCGTGTTGTTCTCGAAGTTTCCCACGTCGATCACCGGCCCCGGCTCCGCGATCGCCTGGGACCCCGACCTCACGGGGGAGGTCGACTACGAGGTGGAACTCGCGCTCGTGATCGGCGAGGAGGCCCGCAGGGTCGACCCCGGGACCTGCAGTTCGCCGACGACCAGTGGATCCGGGGCAAGAGCCTCGACACGTTCTGCCCGCTCGGGCCGGCGATCGTCACGGGCGACGAACTCGACGATCCGGGGGCGTGCTCGCTGTGGACCGATCTGAACGGCGAGCGCCTCCAGGAGTCGACGACGGCCGACCTCATTTTCGGCATCGAGACGCTGGTGTCGTTCTGCAGCGACGCGTTCACGCTGAAGCCGGGCGACGTGATCCTCACCGGCACCCCGCCCGGCGTCGGCGCGTTCCGCGAGCCCCCCGTGTATCTCGATGACGGCGACGAGGTCACGGTCGGGATCGAGGGCGTCGGCGAACTGACGAACCACTGCGCCCACGAGTGACCGGGCACCCGGTCAGCCGGCGTCCGGGGATCCCCGCGGACGGCCGATCCGGGTTTCTCGGGGTAACCTGCCGATGGGACTAAGCCGGTCTACGCCGTACGTTTCGTCAATGCACTCCGACCGGTTGCTGGTCGACGCGGTCTTTCCCAGCCGCAGCGTCGAGTCGACGTCGGCGTCCAACGCCGGAAACTCCAAACGCACCGTCGCCGTCTCGTTCGAGGCACACGATCCGGTCGTTCTCCAGTACTCCTCGGAGAACTCCCTGCGAACGGAGGGCGAACTCGCGCGGGCCATCAGGCAGCGGACCGACGTGCCGGTGCCCGAGGTGCTCGGGATCGGCTCCCACGGCAGCACCAGTTACGTCGTCAGCGAACTCGCGAGCGGCGAGAACCTCCACGGTCGCTTCGCGGGGCTCGAGCGCCCCGTACAGAAGCGGATCGCGCGGGGGTTCGGCCGGCACCTCGCCGAACTCCACGAGGCCTTCGTCTTCGAGGGCTTTGGCGGGATCGCCTGCACCTCGACGCCCGAGGGGACGGGGTTCCGGGCGAGCGGGTCGCCCGACTTCGCGACCTGGTTTCGCGGCTACGCCCGCGAGGGGATCGAGGCGCTTCCCGCCGAGTTCGACCCGCTTCGCGAGGAACTGCACCGCGCGATCGAGTCGATGCCCGACCTGGACGCCCGCGATCCCGTCCTCTACCCGTGGGACCTCCGGCCGGGGAACGCGCTCATCGAGGACGACGAGCTGTCGGCGGTGCTCGACTGGGGCGACCCGCTCGCGGCACCCGCCGGACTCGCCGCCGCGAAGGCCGAGTACCTCGCGACGGACTGGTACGTCGCCGACGCCGACCCCCTCCGGACGGCGTTCCGGGAGGGCTACGAGTCGGTCCGCCCGTACCCTGTCGTCCCGTCGATCTACCGTCTCGTCGCCGTTCTCCGGTCGGCGGTCGACTCCAACGGCGTCGTCACGCGCCCGCGATACCCCGAGTGGACCGGCGAGCGCGCCGTCGAGTTCCACCGCTCCCGCCTGCGGGAACTCCTCCCCGTCACCAGTCCGGCCTGACCAGATCCGGGCCCGCCCGGCGCGGTCCCTCCCACCCATCGAGTCACGAACGTTCCGACAACTGCACGAATACGAAGGAATCGGGGCGAGGGGGGTACTTCTCGGACCCCGAACGCCCGTGGCGAAACACGATTGAAGGGTCTCCGAAACCCCACCACATCTCTTTTCCGTGCCGGCCAAATCATCTTCGATAATGAACCGGATTCTGCTCCTCCGACACGGGGAAACCGACTGGAACCGGATCGACCGGATCCAGGGGTGGGGCGACATCTCACTCAACGGCCGCGGTCGGACACAGGCGCGGTCGGCGGCACAGTTCCTCGCCGACCAGTACCCCGACCTGGACCGCCTGCTCTCCTCGGACCTGTCGCGCGCCGCGGAGACGGCGAAACTCGTCGCCTCGACCGGGGCCTTCGCACACCTCGACATCGAGTACGACCCCGGCTGGCGCGAGCGCGACTTCGGCATCTACCAGGGCCAGGAGGGTGACCGGTTCTTCGAGGAGAACCCGGAGTTCGCCATGCTCGATGGGCACGACGGCGCGAAACACAACGTTCCCGAGGACGGCGAGAGTTACGTGGCGTTCCGTGAGCGCGTTTGCTCGGCGTGGGACGACCTCCGGGCCGACGCCGGGGATACGGCGCTGGTGGTGACTCACAGCGGGGTCATCAGGGCGATCATCGCCGCCGTCGAGGATGCGATCATCGAGAACGTGTTCTACGAGTACGACGTCGAGAACGGGAGCATCACCGAGATCGTCGTCGACGGCGAGCCCCGGCTCGACGGCGTCAATCACGTCGGACACCTCTCCTCGTCACAGTAGCTCCGGCGCGCCGGACACCTGCGACCGAC
>CAYSJP010000048.1:0-11600 GCA_964431395.1 uncultured Halobacteriales archaeon | reverse complement strand
GATTATGGGCGGCAGGCTTATGTAGTCGGCGAAGGCGGGCGTGACGTCCTCGGCGGCGATGTCCGGGGATTGGACGTGCCTGAGAACGATGTAGTAGATGACGCCACCGGCGATGAAGTTTAGCATGATCGTCGTGACGACCTCGTTTGCATCCGCGTATGCTTTCATCAGCCCGGGAATGACGGCGTACAGCCCGCCCGCGACCATGCCTACGAGACAGCTGAGGACGATCACCACGGCTGCCCCGAGTGACGTCGCGGGCAGGTGAGGCGTCAGGCCGAGAACCGTCAGGGCGGTCCCGAAGCCACCAGTGACCATCTGGCCCTGGACCCCGATGTTGAAGATGCCTGCCCGAAACGCAACGGCGACGGCACCCCCGGCGAGGATCAACATGGTGGACTGCCGGAGCGACAGCGCGATGTTCCGCGGGTTACCGAAGGCCCCCATGAACAGCGTATCGAGGAAGACGACTGGATCGGACCCGGTGATCCAGACCACGAAGGCCCCGAGGAGCAACGCTAACAGCAACGATAAGACCGCCAGTACGACGCGCTCGACGATGGTGGCGTGGAACAGCCACCGGACGATCCGCTGCCCGAGTCCCTCGAGACGACCGAGCCCTTCGCCGCTCATCCAGGACCGGCCTCCGCGAGATTCCGCCCGGCCATCAGCAGTCCGAGCTCCTCCTCCGTCACCTGGGCCGGGTCGACGACGTCGGCAATCTCGCCGTCGGCCATTACGGCGATTCGGTCAGAGAGTAGCTGGATCTCATCGAGCTTCGAGGAGACGAGTAGGATCGCCGTACCGGCCTCACGCAACTCAAGCAGCCGTTCGCGGATGAACTCGATGCTGCCCACGTCGACGCCGCGCGTCGGGTGGGCCGCGATCATCAGGTCCGGGTCTCGGCTGATCTCCCGGCCGACGATGAACTTCTGCTGGTTGCCACCCGACAGCGAGTTCGCGCTGGCGGCGACGTTTCCCGGTTGGACGTCGTATTCCTCGATGATGTCGCGGGCGTGATCCGCGGTTGCGTCCCAGTCCAGCAACCGCCCCTGCGTGAACTCCTGGAGCCGCTGGTTACCGAGTAAGCCGTTTTTCACGAGGTCGTACGTCATCACGAGCGCCCGCTCGTTGCGATCCTCGGGGATTAGCGCCATCCCGTCACTGATGAGTTTTCGTCTGCTCGCGCCGGTGACATCCTCGTCGTTGAATCGGACCGTCCCTGCTGTCGGTGCCCGGAGACCCGTGATGGCCTCAACCAGCTCTGTTTGACCGTTCCCCTCCACGCCGGCGATACCAAGAATCTCGCCCGCGCGGACCTCAAGATTTACCCCTCTCACACTGGCCAAGCCCCGATCGTCGGTAACATCGAGCTGCGTGATCTCAAGCACCTGCTTGCCCGCGTCCTCCGCAGGTTTGTCGACATCGAACAGCACGTCTCGACCGACCATCATCCGCGCAAGCTCCTGACGGGAGGTCTCGTCGCTGTCGACCGTCCCGATCAGCTCGCCGTCTCGGAGTACCGTGATATCCTCGGCGATGGCCATCGCCTCGTCGAGCTTGTGCGTGATGAAGATCAGCGAATAACCTTGATCGGTCAGCTGGCGCATGATGTCGAACAACTGCTCGACCTCCTGTGGAGTCAACACGGCGGTCGGTTCATCGAAGATGATGATCTCTGCGCCGCGGTACAGCGTCTTGAGGATCTCGATGCGTTGTTTGACGCCGACGCCGACCTCCTCGATTCTGGCGTCGAGGTACTCATTGATTTCAAAGCCAAACTCGCGGCTGATCCGCTCGATCTCCTGGCGTGCGGCGTCCACGTCGACGACGCCGAACCGCCGTTCGGGTTCTTGACCGAGGACGATGTTCTGTAGGACTGTCATGTCATCCACCAGCATGAAGTGCTGGTGGATCATGGCAATGCCCGCGCGGATGGCGTCGTCCGGCGAGCTGAAGACGGTCGCCTCGCCATCGAGGTGAATCTGCCCGCTGTCCGGCTGGTAGAGGCCGTACAGGACGTTCATCAGCGTCGTCTTTCCGGCCCCGTTCTCGCCGACGAGGGCATGGACCGATCCCCGCCTGAGCCTAAAATCGACCGCGTCGTTGGCGACCACATCCCCGAACCGCTTTGAGATGGACTCAAGGACGACCACGTCGCCGCCGGTTTGCGTGTTCATGGAGGCTTGACCCGATATCAGTGCGTCAAATCAACACCCGTCGGCTTCACACGGGACGGTGATGTCGCCGTCGATGATGCCCTGTTTCGTCTCCTCGAGGTTATCCGAGACGACCTCCGGCAGCTCCGGGCCGATATCCTGTCCCAGGACCAGCTCGACCGCGTCCTGCTCGAGACCGAGGACGTGCTTGCCGTTGACTCCGTCCCAATTACCATCCGCGAGCCCGGTAGCGACCTGGTAGGTCCCCACGTCGATGTACTTGACCGCACTGCCCATGATCGTGTCGCTGAAGTCCGACAGAGTGACCGATTGGTCCGCGTCCGAGCCAAGCGCGAACCGGTCCGCGTTCGAGGTGGCCTCGATCACGCCCGGTCCCGTGCCCGCGGAGGCGTGGTAGACGATGTCGGCGCCGGCCTCGAGCTGGGAGGTGGCGACCTCGCTGCCGGCCGCCGGATCGGAGAACGAGCCCGCGTATCCTGCCTGCACCTCGACCTCCTCGTCGACCCACTGTGCACCGCCCCGGTAGGCCTCTTCGAAGGCATTGATGAAGTTCGTGTCTCGGCCGCCAACGAAGCCGACAGTCTTCTGGTCCGGGTCCGTGGACTTCTCGAATGCCGAGAAGTCCCGCGATGTCATCGTGCCGGCGACCACGCCCGCCTGGAAGGACATCTCGTGGTTCGCCCAGAGATAGCCGGCGACGTTTTCGAAGTGGCTCCCGTCCTCCCTGAACAGGCCCTGGTTGATGATCATCCACCGCTGGTCGGAGTACTGGTCGGCGTTGCCCTGCAGTGCCTCGCCGTGGAAGTTCGAGACCAAGACTATGAGGTCGTAGTCCGGGTCCGTGCTCTCGGCGAGGTTGCTCTGGAGGGTGTCGTACTCCCCCGTGTCCGTCGACTGGACGCTGTTGACGGTCCCGCCCAGTTCATCGGCCGCGGTTTCGAGGCCCTCCAGGGCCAAGTCGTTGAACGCTTGATCGCCGAAGCCACCGACGCCCGAGATAATGGCGAAGTTCCAGTCCTCGCCCTCGTCGGTTCCAGTTCCGTTGCCGTTTCCGTCGCCACTACAGCCCGCGATGCCAGTGGTGAGCGCGATACCCGCTCCGGCCCGCTTGAGGTACGCCCGCCTGCTGTACTTCGATCCCATAGCTCACCGACCATTTCGCGCAACACATCTTATAATTTTTGGTAATTTTTGTAACTGAGAGGTTAGTTGACAGTACGCATACGCCTTTCGAAATCAACCGGAGAGGGCTCTCTGAACTCAATTTTTCCCCATGCCGGGCGGCTGCTTCTTTGTCAGGCTCGTATCACATCACCCGGCGTTGCCCCCGTGGGGTTTCCCTCACTGACGACTGCTTCACCATCGACGTATACGGCCTCGATTCCGGTCGGCTCGCGGGTCGGCCACTCGAAGGTGGCGCGGGACCCGACGCGTTTGTCGTCGAACACCACGAGGTCGGCGTCCATCCCCTCGCGGATCAACCCCTTCCCCTGCAGCCCCATCACACGGGCTGGTAGCGACGTCATCTTCCGGACCGCCGCCTCAAGCGTGAGCAGATTCTTCTCACGAACGTACGTGCCAAGCACTCGCGGGAAGGTCCCGTGGAGGCGGGGATGGGGATGTTCGCCAAAGATACCGTCGCTGGCGATCCCGACCCGCTCGTTGCTGAGGATCGCCTCGACGTCGTCCTCGCTCATCGAATGGACGACGGTAGCGGCGTCGAGTTCTTCGGCGAGTAGGATGTCACAGACGGCGTCGACGGGGTGGACATCCCTGTCCGCCGCGATCGCTGCGATGGAGCGGCCGTCCTCCGTCGCGTACCGGCTGCTCGCGAGGTTAGTTATCGTGAGGTTGTCCCACCCGGTCAGCGCGCCCACGTTCTCCCACCCCGGAATCTGCCACTCGAGGATATCCGTTCTGATTCGGTCGCGTGCCTCCTGATCGGCGAGCGTCGCGAGGATGTCGCCGGTGTCACCCGAGCGCACCCAGGGCGGGAGCAGCGTACTCAGCGACGTGTGCCCGGCGGTGTAGGGGTAGGCCTCAACCGTCATGTCAACGCCGCGCTCCCGCACCGACTCGATGAATGCATTCGCCCGGGCAGCCTTGCCCTGCTGGCCGGTTCCGGACAGCTTGTAGTGTGAGAGGTGCAGAGGCACCCCTGTTGCCTCGCCAACGTCCGCAAACTCGTCCAGGGCCTCCCAGAGCCACCGCCCCTCGCTGCGGATGTGGGCAACGAACGGGCGCCCGACGGCAGCGACCGGTTCACAGAGGGTCTCGAGCTCCGCAGTCGTGGCGTTGCTCTGGGGCCGGTAGATCAACCCCGTCGAGAGACCTACCGCCCCGGCCGCCAGGCTCTCGGCGATCACCTCGCGCATCTCTTCGAGTTCCTCTTCGGTGGGCTCGCGCTCGTCCATGCCCATAACCTCGAATCTCACCGTGCCGTGTCCCACCAGCGTCCCGAAGTTTTGGGCCGTCTCCGCGTCCGAGATTGCGTCGAGGTATCCCCGCATACCGCCCCACTCCCATGGCTCGTCGCGTCGGCCGTCGAGGGGACTCAGCCGGTCCGCCCAGGCCTCCGGATCGCGGCGGGCCGGCGCGACGGAGAAGCCGTCCTGACCCAGAATCTCCGTAGTGACTCCCTGGCGGGTCTTCGGTGCTAAAAGCGCGTCTTTGAAGAGCTGGATGTCGGAGTGGGTGTGCGTGTCGATGAAACCCGGTGCCAGCACGTCTCCGTCGACGTCGATCACCTCCGCGGCGTCGTGACCCTCGCCCGACCCTCGACCCACGTGAGTGATTTGATCCTTCGAGACACCGACGTGACCGCGGTACCAGGGCGCACCCGTGCCATCGACGATGCGACAGTGCGTAAACAGCCGGTCGAAACTCATAAAAAAACGACCGTAGTCCCGGTATATAATATTCCGGTCGGGATAAGACTAAATTGCTCGCTCGTTGATGGATTGGCATGGAGGAACTCCAGACGGACGATGCGCCAGCGGCAATCGGCCCGTACTCGCAGGGTGTTAAAGACAGCGACAGGATCTACGTCTCCGGGCAGGGACCGATCGATCCGTCCACCGGCGAGATCATCGAAGGCGACATCCAAGATGAGACGGCACAAACGATCGAGAACATCGCGGCCATCCTTGAGTCAGCAGACCGTTCGCTTTCGAACGTTCTCAAGACCACGGTGTTCTTGCGGGACATGGATCATTACGACGCGGTCAATGAGGTCTATGGAGAGTACTTCGAGGAACCATATCCGGCCCGCAGTGCGGTAGAAGTCGATGACCTTCCTATCGATATCGGGATCGAGATCGAGGTAATCGCACGGGCCTAAACAGCAGTCAGTCCAGGCAACATCCGCTCGGCTCAAGAGCCAGCGTTCGCGAGAACCCGCTCCACCAGATACTCCGCCTCTTCGTCCGTGAGACAGACTGGGCTGACAGCGAACTGGCCCTCGTCGAGATTATCCGCACCTACATACACGCGCGGGCTTTCATCGCGCAGGGACTGAACTAGCTCCACGAGCGTTTCTTCCAGCACCGCCTCGGCGACGGTGACGTCGACCGTCGGTGCGATGTCCGCTTTGCCCCCGGCCCGGATGTGGGTCCCGAGGGCCGGGTGGTCCGAGAGCTCGTCCGCGATGGCTTCGGCGCGGGATCGCCACTCCGCTTGCAGCGCGTCGTGGTCCTCCTCGATGAACAACTCGAGGGCGCGGATCACCCCGATGAGCTCCTCCTTGCCGATCTTCATCGGCCGGCCGATCCCCTGCCGGGGGACGCCGTCGACCGACGACCGATCGATCAACGAGGCGGGCGGCGACCACACCTCCGTCGCCGCGTGGGTGTCCAAGTGTTGCATCGCCACCGAGGAGATGTAACGCTGCTTGCCCGCGAGGATCCCCGTCGACTGTGGGCCCCGAATGGCTTTCCCGCCGCTGAAGACGACCATGTCGGCGCCGGCCTCAACGAACCGCGAGAGGTTGCTCGCCGGTGGCAACTCCGCGGCGGCGTCGACGATGACCGGCACGTCGTACTCGTGAGCCACGTCCGCGACCGTCTCCAAGTCCGGAGACAGGTAGGATTTTTCGATATAACCTACGGCCGCGGTGTTCTCGCCGATGGCATCGGTGATCTCCCAGCGTTCGACGTCCTGCGAACCAGTACCCAGATGGCGGTCGTTGGTCCCGATCTCCGTGATCGTGGCCCCGGCGTTCCGGAAGGCGCGGTCGTAGCCGGTCCGATGGGTCCGGGCCATGATGATCTCGTCGGGGAGGTCCTCGGTGTCGGGTAACGCCGCCATGGCTCCCGGGTCGGCCTCGGCGATACTCGCTGCGGCCGCGAGCGTCAGACAGGCCGCCGCGCCCGAGGCGACGTAGCCCGCTTCGGCACCGGTCGCCTCCGCGATCAGTTCGCTGGCCCTCGCCTGGAGGTCCGAGATCCGGGCGAAGGCCTCGGCGGCCTCGCTCATCGCGGCCACGGCCTCCTCACGCATGAGCGTCCCGCCGATACGGGTCTTCATACCCGCGCCGTTGACGACCGTCGGGACATCGTAGTCTTCGTAGATGGTATCTGTGTGGTCCATCCGTCAATAGTTCATTAATGTAGAGTCGGCTACCTAATGGTTTGGATCGGTCCCCACGATAGCATCTCTCCGATCTCGCTTGCGGAGTCCTCCTTCTGCGGGACGTACGTGAGGCTTCCTCTATACCCGTAGAGTTGGCCGGGAGGCGCTCGTTACTGGAACACATTTATTATATTTCCGTGCTACTGATGGCCATGGAATTCGCAACGTTCGCGTACGCGTGGGACGTCATCGACGAAGGGGTTGAGACGGTTGCGGATACGCTGACGGACATCGGCGTCACCGAACTGAACGTCGCGACCAACTACCACTCCACCCAGACGTACGATCCCCGGAATCCGAAACGCAGCACGTTTTTCACCCACGCCAGTTGCTACTTCCAGCCGGACTCGGCCCGCTACGGTGATCTAGAACCGGTGCCCAACGAGACGATGGGCGAGGACGACTGGCTGGCCAGCATCGAAACAGCTGTCGAGGACACCGACCTGATCTTGAACTCCTGGACGATCGGGTGTCACAACTCGCGGCTGGGGATGGCTAACCCGGAGTACGCCATCGAGAATCCCTTCGGCGACCGGCTCGTCTTCGGCCTCTGTCCGTCCACTCCGGCGGTCCAGTCCTACCTGACGGGGTTGCTGGCGGACCTAAGCACTAGGGCGGATTTCGAGCGCATCGAACTCGAGACGTTCGATTATTTCTGGGGCACCGGCTTCGGGTGGCACCACGACAAGTTCCACGTCGAGCTGGGCCCGCTCGGGGAGTTCCTCTTCGGCCTCTGCTTTTGTGATGACTGCAGGGCAACCGCCGTCAACCAGGGCGTCGCGGTGGAGATAGCCCGCGAGCAGGCCGTCCGGACCATCGAGTTGCTCACCGAGGGCGATCTCTCGCCCGACGTCAGCGAGGCCGGGTGGTTCGCCACCCACCCGGAGCTGTACGAGTACGCCAGCGTCCGCCAATCAACGCTCACATCGCTATACGCTGATCTGGCAGACGCCGTGAACGACGCCCAACTGGGGCGGTACCTCGCCAACGGCCCGCCGCCGGAAGACGCCTGGAAGCAGGGCATCGACCTCGATGGCCTCTCACAGTACGTCGATTACTACCTCCCACTGGCCTACGGTGACACCCCATCGGAGAGCGTCGACGTGGCGCGGTCAGTACTGGCGCTGACCGACAAACCAGTTCACGCAGCCGTGCTGCCGGCCTATCCCTTAATCACGGACGAAGCCTCGCTACGTGCGGTCGTCGACGGCCTGTATGAGGCTGGCGTTGAGCGGGTTTCCTTTTATAACTACGGCCTCCTCGCGGAACGGAATCTGGAGTGGATCGAAGCCGCAACCGCTCCCTACGTGTGATACATCAAGCTCGCCAACCCGGGGAAAAATTTAATACTGTGTCTTTGGTTCTTCCACTATCATGGTACGAGTTGGCATTGTCGGAGCCGGTTTCATGGCCGAAACTCACGCCGACAGGTACAACACGATCCCCGACGCCGAGGTGGCCGCGGTCGCCTCGCCGAACACAGCCGACGAGTTCGTCGAGGATCAGGGACTCGACGCGACAGCGTATGCGGATGCCGAGGAGATGTACGAGGGCGCGGGACTCGACGCCGTGGACGTCTGTACGCCCACGCACACCCACGAATCACTAGTCGTCGGCGCTGCCGAATGCGGGCTCGACGTGATCTGTGAGAAACCGCTGGCCCGGTACATGGACGAGGCCGCACGCATCGCCGACGCCGTCGACGACGCGGGGGTCACTGCAATGGTCGGGCACGTGATCCGCTTTTTCCCGGAGTACGAACAAATGCGCGAGCAGGCCCTGAGCGGCCTCATCGGCGAGCCCGGCGTCGCCCGTGCCCGCCGGCTGAGCCCGTTTCCGGACTGGGGTCGGGACAACTGGTTCGGCGACGAGGAGGCAAGCGGCGGCGTCTTTCTCGACATGTTGATCCACGATTTCGATTACCTCCGGTGGCTCTTTGGCGACGTCAAGCGGGTGTTCGGCCGGCTGCGAACGATGGGCGACCGGCAACACGGCCACGCCGTGTTGCGCTTCGAGGATGGTTCGATCGGGTACGTCGAAGGTTCGACGGCCCAACCCGCCGAACGTGGGTTTCGGACCGATCTCGAGATCGCCGGCGATGGCGGACTTCTGGAGTACGAGAACACCGACCCGACGCCCATCGAGATCGCGAGCGAGGCCGAGGCCGAGGGCGCGATCGGGAATCTGCCCGAGCGCCAACTGGAAAAAGATGCCTTCGATAAGCAACTGGAGGCCTTCATCGACAGCGTCAAAAACGGCACCGAGCCGCCGGTCTCGCTGAGTGAGGCAACGGAGGCGATGCGCATCTCGCTCGCGGCGAAGCGATCGGCCGAGCGGGGACGGGCCGTCGACCCCTCGGAGGTGGGATCATGACCGACGTTTCCGTCGGCATCCTGGGCACCGCCCACCTGCACGCCGATATCTGGGCGGCTGCGCTCAACGCGATGGATCACGCCGAACTGGTCGGCTTCGCGGACAACGACCAGGAGAGGGGCCGAAACTACGCCGAGCGCCACGAGGCCGAATTCTTGGACACCGAAGACTTGGTTGAGCGCGTCGACGCGGCGATCATTGACTCCCCCAACGTGGACCATCTGGACTGGATCGAGCCAGCGGCAGCCGCGGGCCTCGACATCCTCAGCGAGAAGCCGCTGATGCCGACTGTCGAGGGGTGCAATCGCGCCATCGAGACCTGCAACGAGTCCGGCGTGGAGCTTGGGGTCGCCATGCCAATGCGGTTCAGCGTCCCCGCCAGGAACGCAAAGCGGGCGCTGGAAAGCGGCGCTATCGGCGAGCTGAAAGCCATCTCGGGAGCAAACCGAAGCGAGATGGCCGGCGAGTGGTTCGCCGATCCCGAGAAGTCGGGCGGGGGCGCCGTAATAGACCACACAGTCCACCTCGTGGATCTGGTCCACTGGATCACGGGTGAACGCGTCAGCGAGGTGTACAACGAGAACGACACGCTGGTCAGCGACATCCCCGTCGAGGACGTGAATATCCTCTCGATGGAACTGTCCGATGACACCGAGTTCATGATGGACGGCTCCTGGACGACGCCGGATGAATGGGACTTCTGGGGGGACGTCTGGCTCGAGTTCGTCGGCACCGAGGGCACCATCGCCTTCGACTGCTTCGACCAGACGTTCAAGCGCACCCGAGATCCACTCGACGATGAGGGGGTCCAGTCCTTCGGTCACGCCGCCAAAGAGGCCGGCATCGAGCGGGTCTACTGGGGGAGTGACCCCAATCAGGGTCTAATCGAGGACTTCGTCGACGCGGTCGCCGAAGGACGATCCCCGGCGATCACCGGCGAGGAGGGCCGCGAGGAAGTTGCCGTCATCGAGGCTGCCTACGAGTCCAACGAGCGCAACGAACCAGTAGCCGTCGAGTACCAGTAGGGGGCCGCCAGTTTCCTCTGCGGCGACCGAATAGTAGGCCCGGTGGGTTATTTCGCGGGGTTTTCGTTGATGTCGTAGATTAACTCCTCGAAGGAGTTGTCCAAACCTGCCGTCAGTCCCCCGTCTACGACGAGTTGAGTCCCCGTGACGAAGGCGCCTAGCTCCGAGACGAGGTAGAGCACCGCGTTCGCGACGTCCTCCGGCGTGCCAAACCGGCCCAAGGGGTACTGGTCAAGCCAGGCGTCGCGAGCCGGCCCGCCGCCGCTTTCCTCAAACTCCTTCCGGCGGGTTTCCGTCTCGATCGAACCCGGGCAGATCGCGTTCGATCTGATCCCGTGGCGGCCGTACTGGGTCGCGATGTTGCGCGAGAGCGCGAGGATTCCGCTTTTCGCGGCCGAGTAGGCGGTGTGTCCGATGCCCGTGATCCCGTTGACCGAGGACATGTGGACCATAGCACCGCCGCCACTGTCGATCATCCGGGGGATCGCCGCCCTCGCACACAGGAAGGCTCCTTTTAGATTGATGTCGATGTTTTTCTCCCAGCTCTTCTCAGTCACGAGGTGTGGCCGGTCGTCGTCGAAGGACCCGCCGGCGTTGTTGACGAGGATGTCGAGTTCCCCGAAGGACTCGACGGTCGCCTGGACGAGGGTCTCGACGTCGGCCGCATCCGAGACGTCGGTCGCCACGAACGTCGCGTTGCCGCCTGCCGCTTCGATGTCGGACATCGTCTCTTCGCCGTTGTCCTCGTCGATGTCGGCAACGATTACGGTCGCCCCCTCCGCGGCCAGCCGCAACGCGATCGTCTCGCCGATTCCCTGGGCTGCACCGGTCACAATCGCGACCTCGCCGTCAAGGAGCGTCTCGTTCATTGGCTCGGTCCCTCCCGCGTGGATGCTCTGGTCATGTGACGTGATGTCATTCAATCGCCACTGGTATTGCTCTTTGGCCCGAGCGAACCGTCGGGGAGACGACTGAGCGGGTTGTATGAAACTTCGACCCTCTCGACCGTCCGGCGTTTCGGGACGAGGATCGCTGAAGGGGAGAGAAACGGGCGTTGAACCCGACGTAGTTCCATGCCGCAATACCCGCCAAGCGCCGTCGCACACGCGGTCGCAACGTTCCGGGCGAGAAACTCGGTCCCAACGATCGATAGCGGGATGGCTACCTGGAGGTGGAAATGAATCGTCGCGAACGGGTAGACCAGCCCGGCATCAAAGACGTTGAGCAACTGGCCCACAGCGACGATGTAGACACCACGGTCGAACCCGCGGATAGCGTCGAGTGACGGACGACGCACAGACCCGTCTTTACCGCGAACCCACCTCAAGGACCCGATCACGACGGAGCGCCGAGACCGGATTCTCCGACACTATCGGTGACCTCCTGATAATGA
>CAYSJP010000047.1:0-11622 GCA_964431395.1 uncultured Halobacteriales archaeon | reverse complement strand
GTCGGCGTATCGTCGTCGCCGCCGTCGCCGCCACACCCTGCCAGTCCGGTCACCCCGATCGCACCCGCGACTTTCAGGAACCGGCGCCGGTCTACCGACCTACCGTCGATCGACGAGTCGGCCGTTTCGTGTGCCATATCGCAGTGTTCATCATCGATTTAAATAAAATTTCAGGCCTCTCGACCTGAACGGGACGGTCCGTCCGGACGGACCGGCGGGCGTGATACTGTCGACCGTGACTCGATGGAGATTTTCGCCACCACCGCGGTGGCGAACGACTCCTCGAACCGTCGGAAAGCGACTGATCCGGGCTACTCGGCCGAGATCACGTCGTCGATGCGGGCGATCATGGTGGCGGCCTCGGTGGCCGACTCGACCGCCTCGCGCTTCACGGCGGCGGGGTCGAGGATGCCGTGGTCGAGGGGGTCGGCGACCTCGCCGGTCTCGCCCGTCGCGACGATGCCCGCGCGGTCCTGTTCCTCGTTTGCGGCCCGCAGGTCGACCAGGGAGTCGATCTGGTCCATGCCGGCGTTCTCCGCGAGCGTGCGCGGAATCACGTCGACGGCGTCGGCGTAGGCCTCGACGGCCAGCTGTCTGCGGCCCTCGATGGAGGCCGCGGCATCGCGGAGTTCGCCCGCGATGTTCACCTCGACGTAGCCCGCGCCGGGCACGACGCCACCGGCGGTGAGCGTCGTGAGGACGACGTCGAGCGCGTCCCGGACGGCGCGCTCGAGCTCGTCGACGACGTGCTCGGTCCCGCCGCGGACGAACAGCGTGACGGCCTCGGCGTCGGTGCCGCCCTCGACGAACGTGAGCGTCTCGTCGCTGAACGATTCGGTGCGGATGGTGTCCAGCGTCCCGAGGTCGTCGGCGACCAGGTCGTCGACGGTCCCGATCCGCGCTGCGCCCGTCGCGCGTGCGATGATGGCCGCGTCGTCGTCGTCGACGCTCTCGAAGGCGAGAATGCCCCGATCGGCGAGGTACGTCGCCGCGCGGTCGTCGACGTCGCCGGTGACGAACACGACGTCGGCGCCGACCTCCTCGAGGGTGTCCGCGTACCCGCGGAGCTCCTCCTCCTCGGCCTCGATGGCGGTGTTGAGCTGGTCGACGTCGGTGATGTTGAACTCGGCGTCGATCTCCGTCTCCCGGACCTCGAGGTCGACGTCGACGATGGCCGCAGTGGCGTCGGTCAGCGAGGCCGGCATCCCGTCGTGGACGGGCTCCTCCTCGAGGACGAACCCCTCGACCAGTTCCGTCGCGCCCGAGGACGCACCGACCTCGGCGTGCAGCTGGATGTCGTCGCGGTCGACCTCGTCGCCGTCTCTGACCTGTTCGACTGCGGCGACGACGTGTTCGGCGAGCGTCTCGGAGTCGACGTCGCCGGTGCCCTTCCCGGTCATGCTGGAGGCGGCAACGTTCCGGAGCGTCTCCTCGTCGACGTCCGCGTCGAGGGTGTACTCGTCGACGGCGTCGCGGGCGATCCGGCTCGCCTCGTGGTACCCCTCGACGATCGTGGTGGGGTGGATCTCGTCGTCGAGCAGGCTCTGGGCCTTCGTGAGCAGCTGGCCCGCGAGCACGGCCGCGGTGGTCGTCCCGTCGCCGACTTCCTCCTCCTGTGTCTCGGCGACCTCGACGATCATCTGGGCCGCGGGGTGTTCGATGTCCATCTCGTCGAGAATCGTCGCGCCATCGTTAGTGATGACGACGTCGCCCGAGGAACCGACGAGCATCTTGTCCATACCCTTCGGCCCGAGAGTCGTCCGCACCGACTCCGCGACGGCTTTTCCGGCCGTGATGTTCGACTCCTGGGCGTCCTTGCCCTGTGTTCTGTTGGTGTCCTCATCGAGGATGAATATCGGCTGTCCGCCGAGCTGTTGTGCCATGGTGATCAGTAAAGGAAAGATAGCGCGTCTATATAAATCTTTCTACCCCGAGTCGAGACACCACCGAACCCTTGTGCGATTTTCGAATCCCGCATCCCGACAGTGAGGTGGGGGATGGTACCCCGAACCACGCGACGAACCTACTCGAACCGGGAGAAATCGCCGACCCCCATCGAACCGAAAAACCTTCGAGTCGTCTCGGAGTGTGACCCGCCGCGGCGTTCCCGGGTGTGCGACTTGGCGTGGCTTACCCCTCTCGGAATGACTGCTCTCACCGTTCACCGGTGAGCGCCACCGCGGGGGTGGCAGTCACCGGTACGAGACGGGAGCAGTCAGTATCATGATGACTGTTGTAGCGTTTTACCGCTCCGACCGCCCGCCGTCGGGCGGCCGATGCGGTAATTGCCTACAACAGTCATCATCAGGCCGTGACTTGCCAGGTCGTGCTCGAGGAGTACCCCCAGCGCTCGACCTCGACGCTAAATTCGCCGTCGGCGATGGCGGTCATGTTGGTCCCGACCTCCTTCGCCGTCAGTCCCAGTTCCTGGCCGATCAGCCGTGATTTGAAGTACGTCTTCGTCTCGGCGTGCTCCTCGAGGTATTTCAGGATTCGTCGCTGTTTCTCCGACAGGTCGCCCGTGGTGTTGGCCGGTGTCGCACTCATACCCTCTACTGTGTCATCTCCACCCTTAGTGCGTTTGGTACGCCCGGCTAACACGACGCACTCGGGTGGTTTTCGGGAGTCGACCCTTCCGAATCGGCGTAGCGCTCGCCCCGGACCGGCGTCCCATCCCTCCCGGACGCCCGGCTTGGTACACATGGTTAACGCCTCCCGAACGCGGTCCCGGAACCCCCGACGGGGTCCGCGGTCCAGAAGGTTCTTACTCGCCGCAGGCCCAACCGGGCACAATGGCCGGCCCGGTCGAGGTGAGCGTGGTCCTCCCCGCGTACGACGAGGAGGGGTCCCTGGAGGCGACCGTCGACGAGACGCTGACGGCGCTGGAGGGGTTCCTCCCGCCGGAGGCCTTCGAGGTGATCGTGGCCGAGGACGGCTGCACCGACCGCACCCCGGAGATCGCCCGCCGGCTCGCGAGCGAGGACGACCGCGTCGGGCACCTCCACTCCGGGGATCGGCTCGGCCGCGGGAAGGCCCTGGAACGGGCCTTCGAACTCGCGGACGGCGACGTCGTCGCCTACCTCGATACGGACATGGCGACGGACATGCGCCACCTCGAGGAACTGATCGAGACCGTCCGCTCGGGCGAGGCTGACGTCGCGACGGGTTCGCGGTGGGTCCCCGGACACGAGGCCGACCGACCGATGAACCGGAGCATCCCCAGCAGGGGGTTCAACACGCTCGCGCGCCTGGTGCTCCGCTCGAATCTCCGGGACCACCAGTGTGGGTTCAAAGCCTTCGACCGGGAGGCGCTCCTCGCGATCCTCGAGGACGTCGAGGACGAACACTGGTTCTGGGACACCGAGGTGCTCGTGCGCGCCCAGCGGGCAGGCTACGACGTCCACGAGTTCCCCGTCGAGTGGACGCCCAAGGGCGACACCAAGGTCGATCTCGTGCGGGACGTGTTCGGCATGGGCAGCCAGATCGTCCGGACGTGGTGGCAGCTGTCCGTCCAGCCCCGGATCACCCCTCGCCGGTCGATCGCGGCCGGGGCCGTCCTCAGCCTCCTCGCGATCGCGCTGATGAGTGTGTACCTCCCGGTCGACGAGATCCTCGAGAACATCCGCGACGCCGACCCGGTCCTGGTCGGCGCCGCCGCCGTGGTGTACCTGCTCTCCTGGCCGCTCCGGGGAGCGCGCTACCGGGACATCCTGTCCGAACTCGGATTCCGCGAGCGGGTGAGCTTTCTCACCGGTGCGGTGTTCATCAGCCAGACGGGCAACCTCGTCGCGCCCGCCCGACTGGGTGATGGCGTCCGCGCCTACGTGGTCAAGACGCGCCGCGCGGTCCCGTACCCCACCGGGTTCGCGTCGCTAGCCGTCGAGCGCGTGTTCGACCTGCTGACGATCGCCGCCCTCGCGGGCGCCGTGCTTCTCGGCCTGGTGGCGACGGGCTCGGAACTCTCCCTCGGCGGTGCCGCGGGATCCGACGTGGTCCGGAGCGGTCGCACCGCGATCGTCGTCGCTGCGGGGGTCGGGGTGGCGGCCATCCTCGCGGTCGCGATCATCGTGGTCTCGGCGCGCTCGGACCGCAACCGCATTCGGCCCTTCGTCGAGCGGTTCAGCGACGACTCCTACGTGGGCTACGTCGCGGGCGTCATCGAGCAGTTCGTCGGCGACGTCCAGACCGTGGCCGCCGACCGGGGGTCGTTTCTCCGGGTCGGGGCGAGCAGCCTGCTGATCTGGACGCTCGACGTGCTGACCGCATTCCTCGTCTTTCTCGCCTTTCCCGACGCCTCGGGGATCGGCCCGGAGTTTCTTCTCGTGGTCTGTTTCTTCGCCGTGAGCGTCGGCAACCTCGCGAAGGTGCTACCCCTCTCTCCGGGCGGGATCGGGCTGTACGAGGGCGCGTTCACGCTACTCGTGGTGACGGTGACCCCGCTCGGCCCTGCCGTCGCGCTCGGTGCGGCCATCGTCGACCACGCCGTGAAAAACGTCGTCACCATCGCCGGTGGCGTCGTCTCGATGCTGTGGCTCAACGTGTCGCTGACGACCGCCGTCGAGGAGGGCCGGGAGGCGACCGCGACCGAGGCGGACTGACGCGATCGTGTGTGCGCCGCAGTACCAACGCCGTTACACATCAAAGGGTTTAACAATCACTGGGATTATTTAAATCATCGACGTGATTACCGGGAGACACCATCCCGGCCCGTTCGCCCAATGAACCTGAAAACCTCGCAACGCGAATCCGAGGAAACGCCCCGCCGAGAGACCGAAAGCTGTCCGGAGTGTGACGGTGCCCTGATCGTACAGGAGGACCGCGCCGAGACGGTGTGTTCCGACTGCGGCCTCGTCGTCGAGGAGGAGGGCATCGACCCCGGCCCCGAGTGGCGCGCCTTCGACGCCCAGGAGAAAGACGAGAAGTCCCGCGTCGGCGCCCCGACGACGAACACCATGCACGACAAGGGCCTGTCGACGAACATCGACTGGCGCAACCAGGACGCCTACGGCAACTCCCTGTCCTCGCGCCAGCGCGAGAAGATGCAGCGCCTGCGCACCTGGAACGAGCGCTTCCGCACGCGGGACTCCCGCGACCGGAACCTCAAGCAGGCACTGGGGGAGATCGACCGCATGGCCTCCGCGCTCGGCTTGCCCGAGAACGTCCGCGAGACCGCGAGCGTGATGTACCGCCGCGCGCTCAACGACGATCTCCTGCCCGGCCGGTCCATCGAGGGGGTATCGACGGCGGTGGTGTACGCCGCCGCCCGCCAGGCGAACGTCCCGAGGAGTCTCGACGAACTCTCCGAGGTGAGCCGCGTCGAGAAGTCCGAAGTCGCGCGCACTTACCGTTACGTGGTCCGCGAACTCGGCCTGGAGATCAAGCCCGCCGACCCCGAACAGTACGTCCCCCGGTTCGTCTCCGACCTCGAACTCTCCGAGGAGGCAGAGCGCCGTGCCCGCGACCTGCTCGCGAACGCCAAGGAACAGGGGGTCCACTCCGGAAAGTCGCCGGTGGGCCTCGCCGCGGCCTCGATCTACGCCGCCGCCCTGCTGACCAACGAGAAGACGACTCAGGCCGCCGTCTCGGAGGTCGCCGACATCTCCGAGGTGACGATCCGGAACCGATACCACGAACTCCTGGAGGCCGAGCAGGCACCGATCGCCTGATAACGACTATGGTAGCGATTGGAAGTCGTTACACGATTGATCGCACGACGGCGTGCGATCGACGCGGAAAACAGTTCCAATCGCTACTATACTGTAGGCCGATTACCGCTCCGACCGCCCGCAGTCGGGCGGTCGATACGGTATACTGTCGGAGGGAAGCAGTGATACATTCCGCCGGGAGACGGTCCCCGGCGGAGATTATCAAACGTTCCGTCCGACAGTATAATTGCCTACACTAATCGTCATCACTCGTGGGTTGCGTCCCACTCCTCGGGTTTCCGGACGTTGCCACAGCCGTTACACACGATCCGGCCCATGGTGTCCATCGCGGTGTCCAGGCAGTCACAGGCGCTACACAGGTATCCCCAGCGGTTCTCGCCGTTCTCGCCGCGGTAGACGACGCGGAAGGGGGCCTCCGAGCCGACCCGCTCCTCGTCGGTCGCGACGTACACCGTCACACCGTCGTCGATGGTACGTGAGTTCATACGCCATCCAATGCACGCATGAACATTAGCTCTATGGGACTGGACGAGCCACCCCCCGGATCAAAGAAACCTTGATGACCCGGGACGGAACGGTGATGATGGCTGTTCGGCTGCTCCAGTACTCCGACGTGGAGAACGCCTACGACCGGCCCGAGCGGATCGGCCGGCTGGCGGGGCTCATCGGGGAGCTCCGCGACGATGACACCCTCGTCGTCGGCACCGGCGACAACACCGGCCCGGGCGTGCTCTCGCTCGTCACGGAGGGGCGGCAGGCGCTCGAGTTCTTCCGCCGGATCGACCCGGACCTGGAGACGTTCGGCAACCACGACTTCGACCATGGCCCCGGAGCGATCCGCGGGATCGTCGCGGACGCCCCACAGACCTGGGTCGCGGCGAACGTCTACCGACCGGGGGCGAGTCCGCCGGATGGCGACGCGGACGGGGACGGTCGGACCAGCACCGACGGGGGTGCCGACGGACTGTTCGGCGCCGAGGCCGGCGTCGTGCCGACCGCGATCCGGGAGGTCGGCGGGACCCGACTCGGCTTCTTCGGCGTCCTCGATCCCGCGACCCCCGAGGTGACCCCGACTGCCGCCGACCTCGTCGTGACCGACCCGGTCGAGACGGCCACACGAGCGACGGCGGCGCTCCGCGACCGCGGCGCGGAATCGGTGATAGCCCTCTCCCACGCCGGCCACGAGGACGACGAGATCGCCCGCCGGACGGACGTCGACGTCGTTCTCGGCGGCCACGTCCACACCCGACGCCTCGACCGCATCGGCGGGACGCTCCTGACGCGACCGGGCGCGAACGCCGGCCGGCTGTTCGAACTCCGCCTCGAGGAGGACGGGTGGACCGCCGCCACCCACGACGTGACGGAGGCACCGATCGACGAGGGGGTCGCCGGCGCGCTCCGCGAACGGCTCGCGGCGGCCGACCTGAACACGCCCGTCGCGACGGCCGAGACGCGGATCAACCGGGACGACGGCACCGCATTCGCGGGGCCCTGCCGGATCGGCAACGTCGTCGCGGAGTCCTACCGGTGGGCGACCGGCGCCGACGTGGGACTCCAGAACAGCGGCGGGATCCGTGCCGGGACGCCCCTCTCCGGGACGGTGACCGCCGCCGACCTGGTTTCGGTGGTCCCGTTCAGGGAACCCGTGGCCACCATCGACCTGTCAGGGCGGGACCTGCGCGCCGTCCTCGCGGAGCGTGACGGCGGCACGGTCGACGGCGCCCCCGACGACCGGTGGATGGGGCACGCGACCGGGGTGGTCCGGCGGGACGGCACACTCCACGTCGGCGGTGCCCCGATCGACCCCGGGCGGACCTACGCGCTCGCCACGAGCGCGTACCTGTGTTACGCCGACGACGAGTTCCCGACGCTCACGGGGCGGGAGCCGGTCGAGCGAACGGACCGGACGCAGTACGAGGTGCTCGTCGACTACGCCCGCGAGCGAGGCCTCGACGGCGGTGGGGGGGTCACCCACGGGTCGGATTCCGATTCCCGGTGACGCCGGCAGCCGGCGGACCGCGGGACGGCGCTGACTACGGCTCGATGGTACCGTCGTCGGTGATCACGCGGTCGACCAGCCGGGTCGGCGTCGCGTCGTAGGCCGGGTTGCGGATCTCGAACCCCTCCGAGGGTTCCAGGAGGACCTCGCTCGCCGACCGGTAGTCGTTCTCGAAGCGGAAGCCGCCGTCGATCAGTTTCGTGCTCGCCCCCGTGGCGACGAAGGGGACCTCGGCGTCGGCGGCGGTCACCGCGAGGGGGTACGTTCCGACGCGGTTGTACAGCGTGTCATCGACGATGCAGTCCATCCCGACGAGCACCCGGTCACACTCCGGCAGGTAGTGGCCCGCCGCGCTGTCGACGATCAGCGTGACGGACACCTCATCGACGTCCGCGAGGGTCCGCGCAGTGCGCCGGCCCTGGAACCGCGGGCGGGCCTCGGTGGCGTACACCTCCAGCGCGACCCCGTCGCCGACGGCGAGCTCGATCGCCTCCAGCACCGTCGTCGAGTAGTCGTGGGTGAGGAGAACGTCGCCGTCCTCGAGCCGGCGGGCGACGTTCTTCGCGGCCGTCGCCTTCGCGTTTTCGACCTCCTGGATCACCTTCCCGATGGTCTCGGCGGTCGCGGACTTCACCTCCTCGACCGTCTCGGCGTCCCGCCCCGTGACCGCGTCCACGATCCGGCGCTGGGTCGACCACAGCGAGGCGTGGGAGGGGTTCGCACCCCGGAGGACGCTGCTGTTGCGCTCGAGGTCGCGCTCGAACTCGCCCACGCTGGCGAACTCCCGGTCGAGCAACTCCCCGAGGGCGCGCGCGGCCTGGATCGCGACGACCGAGGAGCTGTGGGTCTGCATTTCGCTGATCTCCTCGACGGTCTCGTCGATCATACCCCCTACCTGCGTGCCCGCCGTTCAATAGCGTACCGGTGGACCGGAGGCTTCGGTGACGGGCCGCGCGCTCGATGGGTGTCGGGACGGCGCGTTTCAACAGGGATATATCGGAGGCCGCGGTTACACACTCGCGTGCGGAACGTCACGCGGGAGACGAGCAACCCCTTCGGCATGCGACCGCCGTGTCCGTGCCGGTGTGCCGAAGACACGGATCGCCGGGCGGTGTTCGGCTACGGCGACGCCAACGCGGACTTCCACGTCATCGGCGACCACTCCGGCGTCCACGGCGGGGCCGAGACCGGCGTGCCCTTCACCGGCTCGCCGGCGGGCGAGCGCCTCCTGGAAACGCTCGACCGCGCCGACGTGATCGGGTACGACGGCGACGAGGTCGACCCGGAGCGGTGTTACCTCTCCTACCGGCACCTGTGCTGTGTCCCCGACGGGGAGACGCCGACCGCCGACGAGTACGCCGAGTTCGACCGCTTTTTCGACGCCGAGTTGCGCGCGATCAGCGCCCACGTCCTGTTCCCGGTCGGCGAACGGACGACGCGGCACGTGATCGAGACACACACGGCCGACGGCCAGGGAAGTACCTACGACATGGACGACCTCCACGCCACCGAAATCCGCGGCCGTGGATTTCTCGTGGTGCCCATCGCGGACCCTCGCGACTGGGACGGGCACGCCGATTCCCTGGTCGGGGCGATCGAGCGGCTCCGCTCGGCGGGATACGAACAGATGGTCGATCTCGGGCGGTTCATCCCCAACGCGGAGCCGTACTTCGTGCGGTGACGGAGGGGATCGGCCCGGTCACTCGACGCTGGTCACGGCGTTGTCGTCGTCGACCTGCACCACCAGCGGGTCGTGGTGGTCGTTGGAGTCGTAGTAGCCAAAGGAGAGCACGATGACGACGTCGCCCACCTCGCCGAGGCGGGCGGCCGCGCCGTTGAGACACACCTCGCCCTCGTCGGGGTCGCCCTCGATCGCGTAGGTTGTCAGGCGCTCGCCGTTCGTCACGTTGACGACCTGGACCTTCTCGTAGGGGGCGATGTCGGCCGCTTCGAGCAGCGCGGGATCGAGCGTGAGACTTCCCTCGTATGCGAGGTCGGTCTCGGTGATCCGGGCGCGGTGAAGCTTCGATTTCAACAGCTCGCGTTGCATCCGTCTCTTCCCGGGAGAAGCGCGCCGCGGTACATAACCGGATCGTTTCGGGGACGGATCCCCGCTGTCCGCCCCCCTGTCCGAACGGGATCGGAACCGCCGGGGGCCCTCAACCGAACGCGTTCGGCACGTCACTCAGCCTTCCGTCCCACCAAGGAACGGCGTAGGGCCATGCGCGTCGAGATCGTCGGCACCGCGATCACCGTCCTCGAGACGTGGCTCCTCGTTGCCGCCGGGTTCGCCCTGGTCACGCTCGGGGCGCTGCTCGCCGGGCCCGTCGATCGGGTCCTGCCGCTGTCCCGGTCGGTCGCGCTCGTCGTCGAGAACGGGTTCGCGGCCTGCGGGTTCACCGTCGTGCTGTACTCGCTGGTGCGGGAGTGATAACGCTACGCTCACGGTGTCCCGTCGATCGCCGCCAACGGGTGTGGCGATCGGCGCGAAGAGACGAGAGCATTACGAGAGCATGTATCTACGACCGCGATCTGCGGGCTCCCGAGCGTTCCCTACAGCCGACTGATAATGACTGTTGTAGCCAATCACCGCATCGACGGCCCGATAGCGGGCGGTCGGAGCGGTAAAACGCTACAACAGTCATCATCAGTCCATCCTGCCGATCTCGCGGCGCCGTGCCACGATCGGGCAGCCGCGCACCCGGACGGTGTCCCTGTCGACGAACTCGACGATCTCGCTGCCCTCGTAGGTGCACCGCACGTCGGGGGGGTCGGCGACGTGTTCACACTGCGCGCAGAACTCCCGCGCCGGGACGACGTGCTCCTCGCCGCTGGCCTCCGTGTCTTCGACGCCCTGGTCTTCGAGTTCGGCCCACACCCGCTCCCCGTCGATCTCCCCCGTCTCCTCGCCGGCGGACAGCTCATCGAACAGCCGGTCGAAGTCAACGTCCTCCGGCCCCGAATCTCCCGGGCCCGACGCGAGTTCGTCGAACGGCGACGCCGCGTCCGTCCCCGCATCGACCGGCTCGGCGGAGAACGCGTCGTCGGCCGGTCCGGGTTCCGCCGACCCCGCCGTCTCCGCTCCCCCGGGTTCCTCGACGCCCCCGGTCTCACCACCCTCCTCCGGGGTCGCTGATTCGCCGGTGTCGGCGTCGGGAGCGCCGTCCGTCGTCCCGGACGCGTCGTCGTCGCTCACGCGGGCTCACCCCGGAGCGGGAGACGATCCAGGTGGCCGTCGGACTGAATCACGAGTCGTGGTATGCGAACCGGCGACTTAAACACACCGTCGGGTGACACGTCGTCCACCGCTTCCCGACGCGACGACGCCGGGGTTCGTGATCCGGCCGGCTCCGGAGGCGTGGCGGACGTGTGACGAGTTTAGGACTGTACGTGCCGGCAACTCGGTCTCGACGGACGCCCGCGAGCGGTGTCCGTCGCCGGACCGACCCCTACAGTTCGACCTCGAAGTCCTCGAGTGCGTATGTCGGCTCGGCGCCGCGGCGGTCCAGCGTCTCGTTGGCGAGCAGCCAGTAGACGACTGCCAGCGCACGGCGTCCCTTGTTGTTCGTGGGGATCACGAGGTCGACGTTCGAGATCCCGTTGTTGGAGTCACACATCGCGATCACGGGGATGCCAACCGTGATCGCCTCCGTGACGGCCTGGGAGTCGCCGATGGGGTCCGTGACGACCACGACGTCGGGCTCGATGTAGCCGTCGTACTTCGGGTTCGTCAGCGTGCCCGGGATGAACCGGCCGGTGCGGGCGCGGGCGCCGATGGCCTCCGCGAACTGCTCGGCGGGGTAGCGGCCGTACTGCCGGGAGGACGCGACGAGGATCTGCTCGGGGGCGTAGTTCGCGAGGAAGTTCGCCGCCGTCCGGATGCGCTCGTCGGTCCGGGAGATGTCCAGCACGTACAGCCCGTCGGTGCGGACGCGGTGGATGAACCGCTCCATGTCC
>CAYSJP010000046.1:0-11806 GCA_964431395.1 uncultured Halobacteriales archaeon | reverse complement strand
GTCGGTCCCGTGACCCCCGTCCTCGTCGTCTCCGTACTCGTCGTCGGTTCCGCGGCTCCCATCCTCGTCGTCTCCGCCGCGCCACGGGAGGAACGACATCACCTCGTGCTTGGCCGAGTTCGTGAAAAAAGGCACCGATAGTGGAACGATCGTGCGGGCCTGTCACAAGAACTTTACCGTCATCGCTCTACTTACTCACACCCCGTGGACACATCCATCATGCCCCTCCGTGACGTGGACCGCCACTGCAAGCGGTGTGAGTACGAACTCGAGGGCGGGGAGGACATCTGCCCGCGGTGTCAGTTCAGCCCCCGCGAGAAAGGGCTTCGTGTCGCCCTCGCCCTGTTGACGGCCGTCATCGTCTCGATGTCGATCACGGTGATCTTCCCGGGCATCGGGAGGCTACTCGTGCCCGTCGCGGGAGCCTCCTTCGTTCTCTCGTTCGTGGCCCTCGTCGTCTCCTTTCTCGCGACGCCACACCGCTTCGGATCGTTCTTCCTGCGACTCTAACCGGAGCACCCCGGTGCCCGCGGCTGGTTCCGGACGGAGATACCCCCGACGACGATAGCCGCGCATCCCGGACGGCGGTCGCGTGGGATCGGGGTGTTCTCCGGGGCGAACAACAACCATACGTTGATTTATATAATGTGTCGTAGGTTTGTTGACCGAAGAAGTAAAGTCCAATCAGTTTGGTAGCGAGTAACGCGGTACCACGCGACGATCAACGAGCAACACCGACGCATGCCACACCAACGGTCGGTGTGGGTAACGGAACCACCGGTTGAAAAATGCAAATCCACGCTAAACCAGCGGACGACCAGGGGGATAGAACATGAGTCAAGAAGACGACGACGAAGCGTTCGGGAGCGGGTTACAGGTAGAGCTCTTCCACGCCGACACGGATCGGGAACCGGGCGACACGAACAAACAGTTCGGTATCGGTGACACCCGGTTGTTCGACTTCCACCCGCAGGTGTTCACCATATCCGCGGTCGTCATCGTGGCGTTCATCGCGCTGTCGTTGGCGTTCCCCGATCAGGCTTCGGAAATATACTCGGACGTGCGCACGGGAACCGCCGAAAGCTTCGGCTGGTTCTTCATCCTCGTGGCGAACTTCTTCATCCTCTTCATGATCTACCTCGCACTGAGCAAGTTCGGGAAGATCAAGATCGGTGGAGTGAACGCCGACAAGGAGTTCAGCGACATATCGTGGATCGCGATGCTGTTCAGTGCCGGCATGGGGATCGGCCTCATGTTCTTCGGCGTCGCCGAGCCGGTCTGGCACTTCAACGATCCACACCTCGGTGAGACAGCCCGGACGGCGGGTGCGGCCGAAGTCGCCATGGCCGTCTCCTTGTTCCACTGGGGATTCCACCCGTGGGCGATATACGCCCTCGTCGGGCTGTCGCTGGCGTTCTTCTCGTTCAACCGCGGGCTGCCCCTGACGTTCCGGTCGATCTTCTGGCCCGTGCTCGGCGAGCGGATCTACGGGTGGCCGGGACACATCATCGACATCCTGACCGTGTTCGCGACGCTGTTCGGGCTGACGACCTCGCTTGGTTTGGGAGCACAACAAATCAACGCGGGGTTAAACTTCCTCGGTCGGACGTCGTCAGCCGCACCCTCGGTGGCGTTCGATCCCATCGTACAGGTCGGGATCATCGCGTTCGTCACCGCGATCGCGACGGTTTCCGTCGCGCTGGGGCTCGACGGCGGTGTTCGCCGGCTCAGCAACCTGAACCTCCTGCTCATGTTCTCCCTGCTGGGTGCGACCCTCATCCTCGGTCCGACGCTGTTCATCTTCGGCATGATCCCGCAGGGAATCGGTCAGTACTTCGGCAACTTCTTCGAGCTGTCCTTCTTCACGGGCGCGATCTACGATCCGTACTTCCAGGGCGCCCCCTTCTATGGACCCGGTGGCGGCGGCGAGGGAGCGTTCCTCGTCGACTGGACCGTCTTCTACTGGGCATGGTGGATCGCGTGGTCGCCATTCGTCGGGATGTTCATCGCGCGCATCTCGAAGGGCCGCACCGTCCGGGAGTTCATCACGGGCGTCATGGTCCTGCCGGTCATCTTCTCGTTCCTGTGGTTCGCGGCGCTGGGCGGCAGCGCGCTCAACATCGAGCTGACCCAGGATAACGCGATCTATGGCGCCATGTACTCCGAAGCCGTCGAGGTGCCCCGGGCAGGCGCGCTGTTCGGGATGTACGACCAGCTACCGGGGACGCTGATCCTGTCGATCGTCTCCGTGCTGCTCATCGCGACGTTCTTCATCACCTCCTCGGACTCGGGATCGCTGGTGATCGACCACCTGACCTCGGGTGGCAAGCACGACGCGCCGGTCGCGATGCGCATCTTCTGGGCAATCACGGAAGGTGTCGTCGCGTCGACGCTCCTCATCGCCGGTGGCTCCGAGGGCCTGCAAGCGCTCCAGGCAGCCGCCATATCGACCGGCTTACCGTTCGCGTTCATACTCGTGTTCATGGCCTACGCGATCTACAAGGGCTTACAGACCGAGTACGACGTCCTCGAATCGAGAGAGTTCCAGGATCGCGTCCAGGAGATGGCCGAAGAAGGCGAGGTCGTCGTCGACACGGAAGGAGGTGAAGTCATAACCGACGTCTCGGGCGACGAACCAGCGGACTGATTACGGCCGGCTTTTCTCCGAATCGTCCGATTCGGGGTCGATCTCTTTTTTCACCCGCTTGAGATCGGAGCCGTTGGTATCGTATCCGAGCCAGAGACCCAGGGAGACTGCGGCGGCAAGCAGATACACCGGGAACAGCGTCAGCGTGTACACCACGTCGAGGCTGTTTGACAGGGAGAGCACGCCGCTCCAGTACAACGCCCCCATCCCGGCGAGTCCCCCGGCTACGGCTATTTTGAACCCCACGTCGAAGGTTCGAGAGGCGATCGGTCCCGGAGAGCTCCCGCCACCGCTCATAACTCGTACCACGCACTACAACGAGATAAGCAACAGGTCAGTTCTTGTAAAACGCTACAACGGACATCATCACTCCTCGTAGTCGTGCTGGTACTCCCAGTGGTACTGACACTCCTCGCACGACGCCCACTCGGGGACGTTGACCAGTTCGGGGTGGCGGATCCCCATGTCGAGTTCTATCTCACAGTGGGGACAGACCAGTCCGATCAGTTCCATCTCGTTGAAATCGTCGGGCGAGCGCTCCATGTGACAGCGCGGACAGTCGATGTAGTCGTTGGCGAATTCGTGCGTGAACGGCTTACTACAGGTGGGACACTCAACTACCGCCGGGGGGCGGTTCGCCCACCCGACGTCGCCTCGTTTGAACGTGCTGTGGGCCTGTGGGACTGCCAGGGTGAAGTTCTCCGGCCCACCCTTCGTCCACGGCGGATCCAGAATGAACATGGCGTATCGCTTCAGCCGCTGTATCATTAATCCCCGTTATGGCTCCCAGGAGAATAAGCAGCGCGGCGACAGTGATACTCGCAGCCTCCTGTCCGTGGCGGAGCTCGGCGTCCCGGAGTGGCGACCAGTCCGGTCGGGCCACGGCCGACGATCAGTAGTAGTCCCACTCGTCGTCCGAGCCGCCCTCGGAGAGTTCGTCGTCCTCGACCTTCTCGGGGACGACCTCTTTTGGGTCCCGCATCCCGTCTCCCTTGATCGATCGGTATCCGAACACGACAAACGAAACCAGCCCTCCGAGAAGCAGGAGCCCGCCGGCCACCAGCGCGGCGGTGAAGGCCATCTCGAACAGCCCGGACGGGAGTCCCTGAAGCACGAACGTGTTCATACCTGCCACGTACGCGATCCACGTACAAGACATCTCTGCCGTGTATCGGCACTCGAGGCCGATTGTGTCGGCCGTGATGGTCCGTCAGCTGTCGCCCATGACCCCCTCACGGGTCCGTTCACGCGGCAGTGTGTGGCCGTACGGTAGGTGAGAACGCCGGGGTAGTTCGCGGTCCACTCCGACCGTCCCCACGGACCGGTCCACTGTACCCATCACCCCGATTCGAGCGACCGCGACGCCGGAACGGCCCGGCAGTCACTTGGCTCCCGGGCTGAGAATCGTCACCGGGAGGCTCGACATCCGCACGACCTTTTCGGCGGTGCTCCCGAGGTACTTCTCGAGGGCGCCGCGACCCTGGCCGCCCATCACGATGCTGTCGACCTCGTGATCCTCCGCGTACTCGACGATCTCCGCGGCGATCCCCCCGGTCCTGATGACCCCGGTACCGTCGAGTCCCCGGTCGGCGGCCCGCTCGACGACGTCGGAGACCGTCTCCTCGCCGTACTCCCTGTACTCCTCCATCCGCTCGTCGCCGAGCCCGACCGTCAGGATGTAGGTGGCCTCCGTTTCGATTACGTACAGCGCGTGTACCTTTGCGTCGAACTCCTCGGCGAGGTCGAGGGCGTAGCTGACTGCCTCCTCCGCCTCCTCGCTTCCGTCCGTCGGAATGAGAACGTGATCGTGCATCGTTGCTGGTCCAGTCCCGAACTTCTCGCGTCTAAATAATAAAATCTTTTATTATACCTGCGACCGCCGCACGCTGCCCGTCGGGACCCCGAATAAAACTACAATTGTACGCGGGATTTCATATTCGTTCGAATACACTATCGGCCGTGCGCTCGTGGGGGCGTTCGCCACCCCGGGGTGGCAACCGTCTCCATCGAGTCACGACCGTCTTTCCCTGACGTAGATCGCGAACGCGGTGAACATGAAGAACGTCCCGGAGACGACGTGCATCTCCATGGTTAGTGTGACGAACCCGGCGATCCCAAGCACTATTGCCACGAGGGTCGCCAGAAGCACGACCGTGTCTGCCATTGACACCACTACGACCGGAGAGTGGCTTATATGTTCGGAGAGCGGTCGGAGTCACGTCCCGGGGCTTCCCGCGTCCGGCAAACGCTCGATCCGTGCGACCCGGAGGCAGTCGCCTCGTCTCTCCGCTGGTATACTGTCGGACAGAAGCAATGATACAGTCCGCCGGGCGGCGGTCCCGGTGGAGAGTATCAAACGTTCTGTCCGATAGTATAATGACTCGTGCCCGACCTTATAAGACGGCTCCGGACGATGTGACGGACGGCGCTCCGTCCTGTGAGCGACCGAGCGGAACGCCACCGGGAAGACCACGACGTCACAGCAATCTGGAGCGCCACCGGGAGGCCAACGATGTCACACCAAGCAGAACAACACAAGCAACTCGTCCGCCAGTACCTGAAGGCGTTCAACGGGAAAGACCGGGAGGCGCTGTCCGAGGTCGTCGCCGACGACGTCGTCGAACACGGGACCCACTGGGAAGTGGAGGGGTTCGAGGAGTTCATGAGCTACGTCGAGGAGAACGTGAACACGTTCGCGGACTACACGGGCACCACCGAGGAGATGATCGCCGAGGACGGGACGGTCACCGTCCGGTACACCGTGCATGGGACCCACGAGGGGGAGTATCTCGGGATCGAACCGACGGGACGGGACGTGGAGTGGACCGGGATCGCGATGTACGCGGTCGAGGACGGCGAAATCGCGGAAATCTGGATCGAATCCGACCAACTCGGGCTGCTCGAGCAGCTCGGACTCGTCGAACCCCCGGCACACCTTCGGCTGTAGCCGGTCATGTGGACTGTCGGAACCGTCTGCCGGCGATGGCCCACCCCATCGCCGGCGATCACCGGGAACGAAGAGTCGTCCCGCCCTCCGACAGCCCCTCTCGCGTCGGTATCAGTCCCACGACGGCCCCGGCCACGATCCACACCGTGACAGATCGCGTATGGCTCGTAGTTTACCCGCCGTTTCGACGCGTTCGATCGGTCGATCACGGGGTCGGGGGCCGTTTCGCCACCCGCGATACGCCAGGAACACACAGCCGACAGTATCATCATCATAATGACCCGTGTAGCGTTTACCGCTCCGACCGCCCGCAGTCGGGCGGTCGATACGGTAATTGGCTACACGAGTCATCATCAGTCATCCCGGGGGGTGTCGAGGTCGTGGTGGGTCTGTATCGTCGGGAGGCGTTCCCAGACCCGCCGTACGGGCGAGGTGTGACCGCCCTCGCGTCTGTAGAACGCCAGTGACAGGCCGCCGAGGGCCACGAGCGAGAGGACGGCGAAGGGACCGCCGGTCAGCACCGCCATGGCCTGGAGCGTTTCCCCGCCGCCGAGAAGAAGCACCGACACGGCGATGGCGCCCTGGAAGGTACCCCAGAAGACGATGCTCTTCGAGGTTGGCGCGAGCTCCCGTTTCGTCGTCAGCACGGCCACGACGAGCGTCGACGTGTCCGCGGAGGTGGTGATGAACGTGACGATCAGCGCCAGGAAGAAGAACATGAGTAACTCGCCGAGCGGGAGCGCGGCGAAGACGGGAAACCCGGCGACCGCCTCGGAGCTATCGTAGGCGTCCATCGCCCCCAGCACGTCCGTGACGCCGGTGTGTTGCATCCACAGGGCGGTGCCGCCCATCAGCAGGAACCAGGCCATGGTCGCTGCCGAGGTCGCGACGACGCTCGTGAACACGACGGTCCGCACGCGGCGCCCCCGCGAGAGCGCCGCCAGGAACAGCCCGGCGAAGGGCGCCCACGAGAACCACCACGACCAGTTCCAGACCGTCCAGTTGGCGACCCACCCGGTGGCGACTATCTCGCCTCCCGAACCGAGAAAGACGCTCATCGGGACGAAGTTGACCGCGTAACTCCCGAGGGCCGCCACGCCGCGGTCGGCGACGAACGACTGTGCCCCGACCGCCGCGAGCAGGACGCCGAACAGCCCGAACAGGACGACGTTGAGGCTGGCGATCCGCCGGATGCCACGATGCACGCCGGAGGTGGCCGAGAGGACGTAGATCAGGGTCAGCCCGCCGACGAACAGAATCGGGCTGAGCCCACCCGTCGACACGCCCCACTGGAAGTCGATCCCCGTGAGAAACTGGCGGCTCACCAGCGCGACCGACGTGGCGATGCCACCGAGCGTCGCGAAGACGGCGAGCGTGTCGACGAGCTTCCCCCACCGGGAGTCGAGGTTTTCGACCCCGAGAAACGGGGTCAGTATCGTCGACACCCGCAGTGGCGCCCCGTCCCGGTACACGAAGTAGGCGATCGGGACGCCGATGACCGCGTAGGCACTCCAGGCGGAGATCCCCCAGTGGAACAGCGAGTACATGAGTGCGCCTCCGATAGCGGCGCTCGACCCCGGTTCGGCACCGACGTACGGCGGGGTCGTCTCCCCGCCGTAGTGAAACAGCGCCTCGGCCGGCCCCCAGAAGACGATGCCGGCGGCGATCCCCGCGGTGAACACGAGCGCGAAGTAGGTCGGGTACGTGTAGGTCGGCTCGGTGTCCGGTCCGCCCAACTTGACCTCGCCCCACGGTCCGAGAAGCAGGAACAGACAGTACAGCACGGCGAGGAACATCACCCCCAGGAACAGCAAGCCGAACTCCTTGAGCAGGACGTCCCGGAGGGTGTTGACCACCCCGACGACGGCGTCCGAAGCGACGAGCTGGAGGGCGAAAAACAGGCCGAACACGACCACCGGAACTCCGAACGTGATGGGGTCCTGTCGGGCGAAGAACCGCCTCAGGGAGTCGGACAGCGAGAGGCGCCGGATCCGCAACACGTACGGCGCCGGGGACGCGTCCGAGGAGGTCTCGTCATCGATCGGGAGCACGGCGAGGTACCCCAGTCCCGACCCGAAAAACAGAAGCGCCAGCAGGAGCCAACTCCGTCCCGTCACGACGGAGCCGACGAGCGAGGGAAAGAAGAACCCGGACACGACGCCCGCTCCGGACAGCACACACGTCGGTGCCAGCACCCTCCGGAGGATCCGTTCAATGGGACTGGCCCCCGTCGTCGCCATTGCGTGTGGGTTGGTTTCAAGACTCATATTACTACCGACGGGGTCGGACCCCGCGGTACGGGAAGGGGGCGATCGGCCTGTGGAAAAGGGAAAAGCGGACTACCGAACGAAGAGGGGGAGGCTACCGGAAGTGGACGGTCAGCTACGGCGCGTCCGTTCCGGGCGTGTCGGTGCCGTCCCCGTCGGTAGCCCCGGCCTCATCCGTCCCGGCGCCGAACAGCGGCCCCGCCGAGGATTCCCCGAGTATCGATCGGCCCAGGAGCCGGCCTCCGATCCGCATCGGGCTGATGACCTCGTCAGCGCCGACCCGTTCGAGTTTGTCGACGTGTTTCCCGTGGTTCGCCGCCGCGACGATCCGGACGTCGGGGTTCACCTTCTTCGTGGCGACGATCGCCATCATGTCCGTCGCGTCGTCCCGCGTCGCGACGACGACGCCGCGAGCGGCGTCGATGCGAGCGTCACGCAGCGCCGTCTCGTCGGTGGGGTCGTCGGTCAGGACGTTGACTCCCTCGTCGTTGAGCTCCGTCGCGACGTCGGAGTCGGGCGTCACGACCACCACGTCCGTCCGTCCGTCGAGTTCTTCCAGCAGCGATTCCGTGATGTCGCCGTAGCCCAGGACCAGCACGTGGTCCTCGAGCAGTTTGAGTTCCGAAGCTGTCATGTTTCCGAAGGCGGCCGCCATCCGGTTCTCGATGGCCGGAACGATCAGTGAACCGATCGCGACCGTGAACGCGGCCGAACCCAGCACGATGATCGATAGCGAGAACCACTTCGCGGTCGGAGTCGCCGGAGTGATATCGCCGTACCCGACCGTCGAGAACGTGACGATGACGTAGTAGACGGCGTCGGGCCACGTATCGAGGCCGCCGAACGACTCGCGTAACCCGTACGATCCGACGACGCCGTACAGCCCCACGCCCAGGATCGAGGACAGCGAGGCGATCTGGAGCGAGGAGAGATCGAGCGTCTGATCGAACCGGTCGCGGTTCCAGACCAGCAGCGGAAGGGTGACGATCACCGACACCAACAACGGAATGTCGGTCGTCTGGAACGTCGTCAGCGGGATCAATCCAACGAGGGGGAGCACGAGGAGGACCGCGTACAGCGCGATGCGTTTGCGGCGCTGCAGTCCGATGGTGACGACCCCCAGCACGAAGGCGAACAGGACCCCGCCGAACCGGGCGTACCCCCCCGGTAGAACGCCCGCAAGCGGGCCATCGAGGACGAGTTCCATCCGACTCAGGTTCGACAGTCCCGTGATGAACGCCAGTAGCGTGACGAACCCGGTCAGCACGACGGTCGGTTTCGCGCCCGAGAACTGTCGCCAGTGGACGAACCGGACCCTGTCGACGCTGTAGAACAGTTCCTCCAGCGCTGAGTCCGCCCCCGAGTCCGGCGTTTCGCGCGACACTACGCGAGTAAGGCACGGACCGAACATAAAGTTTGCACCGCTCCGGGGACTCGGCGTCCGACTCCCCGCCTCACGCGGGCGCGTACGACTCGTGGATGCGGTCCATCCGTGCCGCCATCACGAAGTCGGTCTTGTGCAGGCCGTCGATCTTGTGGGTCCACATCTCGACTCGCACCTCCCCCCACTCGAGGTGGAGGTCCGGGTGGTGCCACTCCTCCTCGGCCAGTTCGCCGATCTCGTAGGTGAACTCGAGCGCGTCCCGGAAGTCCTCGAGGGGGTACGTGCCCTCCAGGTGGTGGTCGTCGACGACCGTCCAGACGTCGCCGTCGAGGTCCGCCAGATACTCCGCGTACTCGGCTTCGGTGAGCGGTTCGTCCGTGGACGTGCAGGCCTCGCAGGCCTCGTCTGCAAGCGCGGATCCCATGGCCGGTGGCACGGCGGCCCGGGGCTTGTATGTTCGTCCTCCAGTCGGGGTCACCGTCCCCTCGTAGCACCCGTGAGTGGGGCGTGTCGCTCGCGAGCCACGCGGAACGCCCGGTTCGGGGTGAGAGCCGGCCACAACTCGTTTTAGCTATCTTATCAGTTGTGCTTCGTGGCGTCGCTCCGACGGCGGACGGACACCCCACTGCTACTGATCGTTGTACTCTCATACGGGTGCTCGCCGCCACCGGGGGAGGCGAGCACCGGTACGCAGCTACACCAATCATCGTGGGGCCGATTCGGAGTTTTATTTGACCCGAGCGACATTGGAGTGGCATGGAATACAACGAGGCGGTCAACACCTTGGAGCAACTGCGGCGGGTCCGACCGAAGCTCGGGACGGAGACGACCGCCGCGCTGCTCGATCACCTCGGGAACCCCCACGAGGACCTCACTGCCGTACAGATCGCGGGATCGAACGGGAAGGGGAGCACCGCACACACGCTCGAGGCGATCCTGCGGGAAGCCGGCGTACGGGTCGGCCTCTACACGTCACCCGATCTGAACGACGTCCGGGACCGGATCAGGGTGAAGGGACGGAAGATCCCGAAAGGCGAGGTCGCCCGGTTCGTCGAGGGGGAGTGGTCACGCGTCATCGATCTGGCGGTCGACGGCGACGAGCCGACGTTCTTCGAGGTGTTCACCGCCCTGGCGCTGTGGCACTTCGCCCGCGAGGAGGTGGATATCGCGATCCTGGAGGTGGGTATCGGCGGGCGCTACGACGCGACGAGCGTGGTCGATCCGGTCGCGTCCGCCGTCACCAGCGTCAGTCTCGAACACACCGACATCCTCGGGTCGACGCTCGAGGAGATCGCCGCGGACAAGGCACAGGTCGCTCCCGCCGACGCGCCGCTGGTGACGGGCGCGAGCGGGGCCGGTCTCGACAGCATCCGGGAGGAGACCGGCGTCGTGACCGTCGGCGGCGAGGACGCCGACGTGTGGGCCAGGGAGGACGGCCTCGTCTCAACGGACGGATCGATCGTGTCGCTCGTCGGCCCGGACTGGGAGATCGAGACCCGGTCGTCGCTTCTGGGCCCACACCAGGCGACCAACATCGGCGTCGCCGCGACCCTCGCACGCCAGCTCGAAGCGCGCACCGACGTCACGATATCCCGGACGGACATCGGGAGGGCCATCCGGAACGTCCGGATTCCGGCGCGGTTCGAGGTGATGGACGACGCGCCGCTCACGGTCCTCGACGGTGCCCACAATCCCGGCGCGTGCGCGACGCTCGCGGCCACGCTGGATCGCTTCGAGTACGAGGACCTCCACCTCGTGTTCGGCGCCATGCGCGACAAGGACCACGCCGCCATGTGCCGGGCGCTTCCGGAACCCGACGAGGTGTACCTCGCCGAGCCGGAAGTCGACCGCGCACAGGACGTCGAGACGCTCGCGGCCGTGCTGGAACGCGAGGTCGACGCCGGGATAACCCGGTGTGTCTCGGTTCCCGGGGCGCTCAAGTGGGCGCTCAGGTCACACGGCGAGTCCGACTGCATCCTGGTGACGGGATCCCTGTACACGGCCGCGGAGGCCCGCGACAGCTGGACGCGATCACCCCGGGTCGTGCGTTCCGACGCCCCCTCCCGGGTGCGGTCGGCGATGCGAAGCGCCGACGTCCCGGAGTCGGTTCGCAGGGAGCGCGCCGAGGATATGGTCGATCGCGTCGTTCGGTTCCACGCCCGCCGCGGGATGGCTGCCGACCTCAAGGAGGCGATGCTGGACCTCGGAGGGACGGGGGCCGTCTCCGGAATCACCGCCTCCGACGAACACGTCGAGTTGCTCCTCTCCGGTACCATCGCGCAGTTCCGGGACCTGATCCGGGAGCTTCGCGGCCGGCGGGGTGGCGGGTACTTCGCGTCACAGCTGAACGACGCGCTCGGCATCGGCGCCGCGGAGTCGCCGACGGAGTACCCCTGGACCGACGGAACCGCGGTCATGGGAATCCTCAACGTCACGCCGGACTCGTTTCACGACGGGGGAGAACACGATACGGTTGACGCCGCGGTCGCACACGCCAGGGAGATGGTCGCCGACGGCGCCGACATCGTCGACGTGGGCGGCGAGTCCACCCGCCCGGGTGC
>CAYSJP010000045.1:0-11873 GCA_964431395.1 uncultured Halobacteriales archaeon | reverse complement strand
TTCTCGTCTCCAACGGGACGAAACCGGAGGTGCTCGCGGAGTGTGACCCGACACAACTGTACGTCTCCGTCGACGCCGCCGAGCGCGCGACGTTCGACGACGTCGTCCGGGCGATGGACGACGACGCCTGGGAGCGGCTGGTCGACACGATGGACGTGCTTGCCGACAAGGACCAGACCCGGACCGTCCTCCGGACGACGCTCCTGTCGGGGGAGAACATGGAACACCCCGACTGGTACGCCGGCTTCTACCGGCGGGCGGACCCGGACTTCGTCGAACTGAAGGCGTACATGCACGTCGGCCACTCCCGGGGGCGGCTGGATCGGGACACCATGCCCGACCACGAGGAGGTCCGCGCGTTCGCCGAGGACGTGATGGCGCACATGCCCGACCACGACGTCCTGAAAGAACAGTCCGTCTCCCGCGTGGCCCTGCTCGCGCCCGAGGAGGACACCTGGGTGCCGAAACTGAAACCCGAGACGCCGTTCTGGGAGCGGGACCCCGTGACGGGCGACTGACCGGACTGGCGGGCCCGACGCACGCTCCGTAATCGCCGGTTACTGTGTGTAGGCACTCAATATTTAAACCGGGATGTACCGAAGCGAAGGTATGAACCGTAACCGACGGCGCGACCCGGGTCTCGACGAACGGATGGAGACGGAACTCGAGAACGCGCTAAAAGAGGACGATCCCGCGGAGAAGGACTACCACATCCGGTCCGCGCTGCAGCATCTGGTACTCCTCGAGGAGGACACCGATCGCCGGTGACGGCCCTCCGATAATGACTCGTGGGGGCAATTACCGTATCGACCACCCGACTGCGGGCGGTCGGAGCGGTAATCGGCTACACTAGTCATTATCCTGTCGGACGGAACGTTTGATAATCTCCGCCGGGGACCGTCTCCCGGCGGAATGTATCACTGCTTCCGGCCGACAGTGTATGATCTGGAGACGCTACCGGATCCGGGCCCGGGTCGATCCCGATCCGTCACTCTCTTTTGCGGTGAGAGTCCTACACTGATCAAATGGAGTTCTGCGAGGAATGCGGGTCGATGATGAAAAAGGACGGCGAACTCTGGGTGTGTGGGAGTTGCGGGAACGAGTCCCCGGTGGACCCGGACGCGGAGTACGTCGTCACCGAGGACCAGGAGGTGACCGAGGTCATAGAGACGGAGGGTCCCGGGGAGAGCGGGCTGCCGACGACCGAGGAGCGGTGCCCGGAGTGTGGGAACGGGAAGGCGCGCTGGTACATGCAGCAGATCCGGTCGGCCGACGAGTCCGAGACGCGCTTTTTCATCTGCACCGAGTGCGGGCACAAGTGGCGTGACGACGATCACTAGGGGAGTGTTTCCGGCGACGGGGGGTTCGTGAGGCGACGCCGCCGGGCCAAACCCCTAACTGCCGGGGAATCGAAGCGGGCCGTGGATGGACGAGGAGCGGGATCCGGTCGAATCAGCCGCGAGCGAGCGACGCGACCTGTACGACGTCGCGTCCTGGGAGCCACGGAGCCGGCTGGACCGGGTCTCGGAGAGCCTGTATCGCCTGCTCGTGCGGGCCGCACGGGCGCTGGTCGTCCTGATCGCCGTCGTCATCCTGCTCGCGGAGTTCGTCCTCACGGGGCTGGCGACGATCGGCGATCCGACCGTCGGCGTGTTCATCCTGCTGTCCGTCGTCCCCGCACTCGGCATCGCCGTCTACCTCTGGCAGGCCGACGTGACGATGCGCGAACCCCTCGGAACGATGCTCGTCACGTTCATTCTCGGGGTGCTGTTCGCGGGCTTCGCGGCGGTTCTCAACTCGGTCGCCGGCCCGGTACTCGGCGCGATTCCCTTGCTTGGCTCCGCGCTCTTCTTTTATCTCGTCGTCGCCCCCGTCGAGGAGGCGGTGAAGTGGCTCGCCGTCCGGCTGTACGCGTACGATCGCCCGGAGTTCAACGCCGTCATCGACGGCGCGGTGTACGGCGCGGTCGCCGGGCTCGGGTTCGCCACCATCGAGAACGCCGTCTACATCGGCGGCCAGTACCTCGAGGCCGCCGAGGCCGGGAGCGCGACGTTCGCCCCCACGTTCAGCACCGCGGCCATCCGGACCTTCGCCGGGCCGGGTCACGTCATCTACTCCGCGTTCGCGGGGTACTACCTCGGGCTCGCGAAGTACAACCGCGAGCAGGCCGGCCCCATCGTCGTCAAGGGGTTGCTCATCGCCGTGTTCGCACACGGCACCTACAACACCCTCGTGGGGATCGTCCCCGGCCTCGTCAACGCCGTCACCGGGATCGAGCCGGCGATCGCCTTCATCGGGTTCGTCGTCGTGTACGACGGGATCCTGGGGTATTTTCTCTACCGGAAGGTCTCCCGGTACCGGGCGGCCTATCGGGCGACGAACGGCGACTCCCGTGACGGGCCAGAACGTGACGGCGGAACGCCCGACACCGGGACGGTCGAGACGCCGAAAGGTGAGGAGCCGGTCGTCACCGAGAAAGGGACGGCCGCGCCGGAGCGGGAAGCGGCGCCCGGCGACCGGGTCGACACGGAGCACGATCCCCGTGACACCCCCGAGAACGGCCGCGACTGACGAAATCGACGAGGAACTGCCGTCCGCGCGTGGTTCCGTCACCGCCGCCAGAACGACGGGGTGAAGATCACGAGTACGGAGAGCACTTCCAGGCGGCCGATCCACATGAGAAACACCATGTACAGCTTCGCCGCGTCGGAAAAGGGCAGGAAGCTGTTCATCGGTCCGACGACGCCGAACCCGGGGCCGACGTTCCCGAGCGTCGCGATGGCGACGCTCATCGCCTCGTGTCCGGACATCGACACGGCGCTCGTCCGGAAACTGTCGAGGTAGATCAACACCGTCGAGAGGGCGAACAGCGCCAGAAACAGCACTACGAACACGAACACGTCGCGGAGCGTATCGTCGCCGATGACCTCGCGGCCCAGCCGTATCGGTTCGACTGCCTCGGGATGGATCGAGGTGAACAGTGACCGGCTGATGGACTTGTTGACGAGCGCCCAGCGAACGATCTTGATCGACCCGGCTGCCGATCCCGCCGAACCCCCGAGAAAGTACGCGAACAGCAGAATGGTCTGCGCGGAGTCGTCCCAGGCATTGACATCCATACTCGCGTATCCGGTCGTCGTCACGATGGCGATCACCTGGAACAGCCCCTGCCGGAGCGCGTTCCCGACGTTCCCCGGGATGGGATCGACGTTTCCGGGGACTCCGGCGAGACCGACGCCGAAATAGAGCACGCCCGATATCACGGCACCGAATCCGGCGACTGCGAGCAGGTACCCCCGGAACTCCGTGTTGTCGGTCAGCCGCCGGGGCTCCCCTTTGAGGACGTACCAGAACAGCGCGAAGTTCGTCCCCGCGATCAGCATGAACGGCATGATCGCCCACTGGACGACCGGGCGGAACGCCTCGATGCTCCGCGCCTCGGGCGAGAACCCGCCGGTCGGCAGCGTCGTCAGGGCGTGGGCGACGGCGTTGTACAGGTCCATCTCCGGCGCCACTCCCACCTGGTAGAGGCCGTAGTACACGGCCACCGCGAGAACGGTTATCCCGGCGTAGATGCCCCACAGCGCGCGTGCGGTCTCCTGGATGCGCGGCGTGAGCTTCTCCAGGGAGAGACCCGGCGCCTCCTGGCTTATCACCTGCGCGCCGCCGACGGAGAGTTCCGGCAGAATGGCGACCATCAAAACGAGTATCCCCATGCCGCCGAGCCACTGGGTGAGCTGGCGCCACATCAGCATCGCGTGACCGTGCTCCGAGACGGAGATGTCCCCGAGGACGGTCGCGCCGGTCGTGGTGAACCCGCTCATGCTCTCGAACAGGGCGTTGACGGGGTCGGCCACCGTGCCCGTGCCGGCCACGAGGTACGGGACCGTGCCCACGATGGGAACGACGAGCCACGCGAGACTCACCAGGAGGAACGCCTCGCGGTTACCCAGTTCGCCGTCGCCGCGAACCCGTTCCAGGAGGAATCCGCCCCCGATCATGACGGCGCTCGTCGCGACGAAGGGGAGCGGATCCTCGCCGTACGCGAACGCGAGGAGGAGCGGGAACATCGGGGCGATGCCGATGTATTTGAGAACCGTCCCGACGACACCCACGCTCACCCTGTAATCGACGTACGTGCTCGGCGTGCGTCCCATCCAACGTCCGGAGTAAGCGGGCCGAGGATGAATGGTCGTTTCGGTATCGGGAGCAGGGTCCACACTCCGGCGACCGGGCCGATTAGAGCCGGCTACTGATCTCGTCGAGACACGCGGAATCGACGAACACGACCACGTGATCGCCCCGTTCGATGACCGTATCCCCCCGTGGGATCACGAGTTCGTCGTCGCGGGTGATCGCACCGATCACCATGCCGCCCGGTAGATCTTCGACCGATTCGTGGATCGGGCGGTCGGTGAGGACGCTCGCCTCGCCGACTTCGATCTCCAGGACTTCGGCCCGCTCGTCCCCGACGATGGCGACGTTTTCGGCCCCGTGTTCCCGGGTGAAACGCGTGAGTTCCTCCGCGGCGGCTTTCCGGGGATTCACCGCCACGTCGACGCCGACCGCCTCGAAGAGGTCGACGTACTCCGGCGCGTCGACGACCGTGACGCCCCGCTCTACGCCGAGTTGCTTGGCCAGAAGCGTCGCCAGTAGGTTCTGTTCGTCGCGTTTCAGCGCCGTGACGACGGTGTCGACGTCGTCGACGTGTTCGCGCTCGAGAAACTCCCGGTCGGTCGCGTCGTTCTCCAGCACCGTCGTTTCGGGGAGCGCTTCGGCGATCTCGCGGGCACGCTCGGGATCGCGCTCGATGAGACGCGGTTTCAGCCCTCGCTCCCCGAGAAGCCTCGCCGTCTGATAGCCGATGTCGCTCCCGCCGATCACGAGCACGTCCCGGGCCGTGTCCGTGTTCGGTGCGAGTCCGCGCGCGAACGACTGGACGCTTTTGGGACTCCCGATGACGACCAGACCGTCATCGACTCTCAGAACCGTGCTCCCGTCGGGGATGATGACCGCCTGGTCGCGCAACACGGCGGCAAACGTCAACGACTCGTAGCGGTCGGCCTCCTCGACGGTCCGGTTTGCGATCGGGCTGTCCGGGCCGATCTCGAACTCGGCCATCCGGACCAGGCCGTCCGCAAAGGTATCGACGTTCGTCGCGGCCGGGAGGCCGATGATCCGCGCGATCGTCTCGGCGGTCAACAGGTTCGTTGCGACCATGTGGTCGACGCCGAATGCCCCCGCCGATCCCTGCCACGTGCGCAGGAACTTGCCGTTTTTGACCCGCGAGATGGTAAACGGGTCGCCGAGGGTCTTGGCCGTCCCGCAGGTGACGATGTTCGTCTCGTCGACGTCCGTACTGGCGATGACGATGTCGGCCTTCTCCACGCCGGCCTCACGCAGCGTCTCGTTTTCGGTTCCGTCACCCGCAATCCCGAGGACGTCGACCCGGTACATGAGACGCTCGATCAGGTCGCCGTCGAGATCGACGACGGCGACTTCGTGGTCCCCGGCGAGACTCCCGGCGATGGTCGACCCGACGGTCCCGGCACCCACGATCACGACGTACATCGTCGCCCCTCCGCGTCGGACATGCCCACTGATTCACCCGGGCGAGTCAAGTGCATTTCCCTCTCGAGAGTCGGACTCCCGGGGTCGCTCTCCGGGCCGACTGCCGGACCGTTCGTCCGGCGCACTCCCGGCTACTCGATCATCCGCTCGACGTACTTCGCGAGCACGTCGACCTCGACGTTGACGCGGTCGCCCGACTCCTTCTCCGAGAGCGTCGTCTCCTCGTAGGTCGTCGGGACGATCGCGACGCCGAATGTCTCATGATTGCGGTCGGCGACGGTCAGGCTGATGCCGTCGAGCGCGATCGACCCCTTCTCGACGACGTACGACGCCAGATCCGGCGGCAGGTCGAACTCGTAGGTCCAGTCCTCGCCCACCTGGCGGACGTCGTGGATCGCGGCCGTCCCGTCGACGTGGCCCTGGACGATGTGGCCGTCGAACCGCCCGTCGGCCGGCATGGCGCGTTCGAGGTTCACGCCGTCGCCGACCGTGCGCTCCCCGAGCGTGGTGCGATCGAGCGTCTCGCTCGCGAGAAACACCTCGAAATCCCCGTCGGTGTAGTCCTCGACGGTGAGGCACGCGCCGTCGACGGTGATGCTCTGGCCGTCGCTCAGGTCGGCCGCGAACGGAGCCCCGATCGTGAGCCTGGTGCCGTCGGGTTCAGTCTCGATCGAGACCACTTCCCCGGTCGTCTCGACGATTCCCGTGAACATACCCGACGTTGGTCGGGGCGCGTCGAAAGGGTGTCGAACGCCGGTGACCGAGCCCCGACACCCGCGTCAGCGCGGTACGGCACGGAACCCCACCCCGTTAGACCATCGGTAGCGCCAGCGTCTCCTCGAGGAGGTCGTCGAGGGGGATCTGGCGTGGCTCGTTACAGAGGAGCACGTCGATCGGCAGGGTCGGCGCCCCACCGATGAGGTTCTCCATGACGACCAGCCGCTTGCGGGCCCGGCTCATGCCGACGTAGAACACCCGCCGCTCGTTGTCGGTGAGCACCGGGACGGGATCGGTCGTGCGCGAGAAGTCGACGCCGGTCGGAACGTCCGCGGGGTCGGCGGTGGCGGACATCTGCTCGACGACCTTCTCGGTGAGGTCGGTCCCCACGAACACGTGGTCGGCCTCCCGGCCCTTCGCGGAGTGGATCGTCCCGACGCGGACGCGATCGTGGGCCACGTCGCGGTACTCGCCGACGAAGTACGCCCGGAGGCTCTTTTCCTGGACGCTCGTGACCTTCCGGACCATGTCGGCAGCCGAACCCGGGCCGGGGACGAACGGCGCGATGTCGCTTATCTCGCCGGGGTCGAAGGACAGGTCCCGGAGGTCGTCCGTCTCCGCGGCCTCCTCGCGGTCGTCGATGAGCGAGAAGAGTTCGTCACGCTCGTTGGAGCTGAACGCCGAATCGACGAGCATGTCGGCGAGCCGGCGGGCCTCCAGGCCGTCGACCTGCTCGTCCGCCTCGATGGCCTCGATGGCGGAGACGTAGTCCGCCAGCCGGTCGGTCCACATCCGGCCGTCGGTCATCACCTGGAAGGGGATTCCCATGCCGACGAACTCGTCGATGAAGTCGAACATCTGGTAGCGCGCACGGAAGAGGATCATGAGCGAGTCGTCGTCGTCGTTGTCGACGGTCGCCTGCACGTTGCGCGCCAAGTCAAAGAGGGAGGGGTCCTGGATGAACTCCACCTCGCCGCCCTCCGTGCGCGGGGAGAGGTTCTTCTCTTGGCGCTCCTCGATGTGGGTGACGGCGCGCTGGACGACCCGGAGTATCTCCGATGGGAGCCGGTAGGAGGTGTCGAGAATGACGTGTTCGCCGCCCTCCTGGAGGAGCAGTTGCGGATCCGCGCCCTGCCAGGAGTAGACCACCTGGTCGTCGTCGCCCGCGATCAGGACGTTCTCCATGTGGGGTTTCCACTCCTCGAAGACGTCGTACTGGAGCTTCGTGATGTCCTGGAACTCGTCGATCGCGAGGTGGTCCACCCGGGGAAGCAGGGAGCGTTCCTTGACGCGTTCGAGCATGTCGGCGAACCCGACGACACCCTCCTCGCCCTTGTACGCCCGCCAGGCCCGGATCGTCTCGGGAACGCTCGTGCGGTCGTCGTCGGAGGGCCAGGTGGGGGTGTACTTGTTACCCTCCTGGGCGTTGGGGTCGACGTCGGGCGGCAGCCGGACGCGTTCGACGTCCCACTGGAAGGGCACGTCGTACCAGTCCGCGACGTCCCGGCGGGTGCGCTGGAGCCACTGGCTGGTCGCGATGATCTTGTTGCCCATCGCCGTCGAGCGGGCGGTCCGGCGGCTGCCGCTCTTGTACTCGTCCTCGTACTCGATGCCGTACTCCTCACAGAACTCTTCCTTGTGCTCCTCGTCGACCACGTCGCCCCGAGAGAGGTCCAGCAGGTCGTACGCCTTCGAGTGCATCGTGCAGACGTTGCCCCGCAGCGACCGTGGCGTGCGGTCGAGCCGTTCGGCCAGTCGCTCGCGCACCTCCGCCGCGGCGGCACGGGTGTACGAGACCAGAAGCAGGTCCTTCACGTCCACGCCCGAATCGAGTCTGTCTTCGACCCGGTCCAGAAGTGCGGTGGTTTTTCCGCTCCCCGGGCCGCCGAACAGTCGTGTGACGTGCGCCTCGTCTTGGGTCATTGAAACACTACATGAACCCGAGATGCATAAACGGCATGGATGTGAACCGCGTGTCAACCCCTCCTGACACGCGCGAGCGTCCGCCGGGGTAACGGGCTCGTAACCGGGGTACCGCGGGGACAGCACAAGCGTAATACAGCCGGGTAGCCAAGCTACACACATGGCAGACGAAGTGGAACACCGGCGTCTCATCATCGCGGGCAGCGGGATCGCCGGCCTGTCGGCCGCGATCTACGCCGCCCGGTCGAACAACGACCCGCTCGTCTTCGAGGGCGACGAACCCGGCGGACAGCTCACCCTCACGTCCGAAGTCGAGAACTACCCTGGCTTCTCCGAGCCGATCAGCGGGCCCGAACTCATCGCGGAGATGAAAGATCAGGCCCGCCGGTTCGGCGCCGAGGTCGAGAACGGCATCGTCGCATCGGTCGACCTCCCCGAGGGGCGCTCGGGGGCCGGCCGGTCCCCCGAGGTGTCCGGCGATGAGAGGCGCCGGCCGTTCCGTGTCGAGATGGAAAACGGCGACGTGTACACCGCCGACGCCGTGATCGCCGCTTCCGGGGCCAGCGCCCGGACGCTCAGGGTTCCCGGTGAGGACGAGATGATGGGCTATGGCCTCTCGACGTGTGCCACCTGCGACGGGGCGTTCTTCCGGGGGGAGGACATGCTCGTCGTGGGCGGCGGCGACGCCGCCATGGAGGAGGCGCACTTTCTCACGAAGTTCGCGGACACCGTCTACGTCGCCCACCGCCGCGAGGAGTTTCGCGCGGAGGAGTACTGGATCGACCGCGTGATGGAGAACGTCGACGCCGGGGAGATAGAGATAATGCGGAACACCGAGCTCACCGAGATCCACGGCTCCCGCGAGGACGGCGTCGACCACGTCACCCTCGTCGAACACCCCGAGGGCCACCCCAAGGAGAAGCTCGACGACCCCGACTACGAGGTGGAGGAGTTCGACTTCGACGTCGGCGCCGTCTTCTACGCGATCGGTCACACGCCGAACACGGAGTACCTGGAGGGAACCGGCGTCGAGCTCGACGAGGCGGGGTACCTCTACACCGAGGGCGGCCGTGGCGGCGGGCAGACGCGAACGGACGTCGAGGGGATCTTCGGCGCCGGCGACGTCGTCGACTTTCACTACCAGCAGGCCGCGACCGCCGCGGGCATGGGAGTCGAGGCAGCGCTGGACGCCGACGACTACCTCGACGAGCTCGACCGGGCGGTGACGGCCGAGAGCACTCCGGCGACCGCCGGGTCCGACGACTGAGACGACCCCGGCGACCGCCGGGTCCGACGACCGAGACGACCCCGGCCGCGCCGTTACGGCAAGGACTATACGACCCGAGAGCGTGCCGTGTGGTATGGCGACTGAAGACGTGACCGTCACTATCGAGGCGGACGGCGAGGAGGACGCGATCGAGATTCCGGGCGGCCTGATCGACCGGCTCACCGAACCCGACGAGACGCGCGCCGACGTCGTCGGCAGCATCACGCTCATGGCGTTCACGGGCCGTGCACACGCCCTCCTACATCACGTCGAGGGCGAGGCCGACGACGAACTGGAGGCGATCGAGGCGGTCATGCAGGAACGCTTCGAGGAGCGGTTCGGCATGACCTACGCCGAGGCGACCGGCCACTCGCACTGACCGACCGACGGGTCGTCGCTTCTCCCGGTACTCACCGTGGCTCGCCGTCGGAACCGGCGACGAGCCACCGGAGCAGGACGCCGTCGTCGAGCCGCTCGACGCCGAGCAACGAGAGCTGTGGAAGGCCATCGGTGAACCCCTCGCCGTCGGCGAGGGTGGGCGCGTCGCGGCCCCCGATCACTGTCGAGCCGACGTACACCGAGAGTTCGTCCACCAGTCCCGCCTCGAACAGCGAGAAGATCACCTCGCCGCCCCCCTCGACCATGAGCTGGTCGACCCCCTCGCCCCGGAGTTCCGGGAGCGCCTCCCGGAAGTCGACGCGGTCCTCGCCGGCGACGACGACCGTCGCACCGGCGTCCTCGAGCGCGTCGACGCGCTCCGCGGAGGCGGCCTCGCTCGCGAGGACGTAGGTCCGGGCGTCGTCGTCCAGCACGGACGCATCCAGGGGCGTGCGACCCCGCGAGTCCGCAATCACCCGGGCGGGCTGGATCGGCTCGCCGTCGGCCTCCCGGATCGCCGTGCGGACCGGATCGTCGACGGTGAGCGAGGGGTCGTCGGCCAGAACCGTGCCGACGCCGACCATCACGGCGTCCGACTCCGCGCGGAGTTCGTCCACGCGCTCGAAGTCCGTGGGTCCACTGATGGGGATCTGCTCGCGATCCCGCGTGGAGAGCTTCCCGTCGGCGCTCATCGCGGCGTTGACGACGACACGCATGCCGGAGCCTGGACGCGGACCGAAAACGGTCTTTCGGTCCGGCGCCCCCGGACCCACGTGATACCGGTCGGAGCGATCCGTCGGATGGCCACCCGCGATGCCGAAAGGATTTATCCGGTCTGCAGTCGAGAATGCGACATGAGCATGCCGGTGATCGGTGGCGGACGGCGGCGCACCCAGCTGGGAGCCGCCACTCGAGTTCTCAGGGACGGACGACCGTCGGCCGGGGACCGGGAGGGCGACTCCCGCCTGCTGGCACTCCTCGAGGAGCCGTACGCCGGGATGAGTGACGCCCAGGAGCGACTGACCGACCTCCAGGCGGCGTTCGATGCTCGGGACGACCGCCGTGCAGTGTTCCTGTCGATCTACACGCAGATGACCGAGGCGGTCGCCGACCACGTTCGGGAGCGTGAGTTCCTCGATCCCGGCTGGGTCGGCGAGTATCTGGTCGCGTTCGCGAACCTGTATCGGGAGGCCGTCTACGAGTACGAGCGCGGGGCGATGGATTCACTGGCCGATCCCTGGCAGGTGGCGTTCGAGGCGGCCGAGGACGGCGAGTGCCTGGTCGTACAGGACGCTGCCCTCGGCGTGAACGCCCACATCAACTACGATCTCGCGATCGCGCTCACGCGGGTCGGCATCGATGGGGCCCCGGAGACGAGACGGACTGACCACGACGCGGTCATCGATATCATCGGCAGCCTGGTCGACGACGCCCAGGAGTCACTGGTCGCCCGCGGTGCACGCGGACTCGCGACGCTCGACGGGTCCGTCGGGCGACTCGACGAAACGATGACGGTGTTGACGATCGATCAGTGTCGCGACAGCGCCTGGCGGACGGCCGTGGCCTTGCACTCGCGATTCGAGACACGGCGTCGGTTCGCGCGGTGGATCAACGACGTCACCGCCACCGGTGCTGCCTACCTGATCCTGAGTTCCCGCGCGAGTGACCTCGTTCACGGAACTCTCGCGGATCTCGAGGGATCCTCGGACGATCCGCAGTGACCCGGGGCACCGGTGTGGGAGACTGGCACGCGCGCGGAGCTACGACATCGAAACATACGATCACGCGGACACACCGGATCCACGCCTGCGGAGACTGCACTCCCCGTGGATTCCCGTGTGGTATACTGTCGGACAGAAGCAGTGATACATTCCGCTGGGGACCGTCCCCGGCGGAGATCATCAAACGTTCTGTCCGACAGTATACATGCAAAGCGCGTCGTGGAAACGGGAAGCCTCGGGGACCCCGAGGCACTTCACGGGTTACGGAAATTCGAGGCGAAAGCCTCGCCGTTCAC
>CAYSJP010000044.1:0-12342 GCA_964431395.1 uncultured Halobacteriales archaeon | reverse complement strand
CCTGTCGGTCATCGCCGGCCCGGACGAGCGCGACGCGACGACGCGCTTCGACCGCGACGACGACCGGGACGGCCATCCCGCCACGGGCGCCGATTACGCCGCCGCGGCCGACGGCGACGTCGCGGGGACGACGATCGGCGTCCCGACCGAACTGGTCGAGGGGGTCGATCCGGGCGTCCGCGAGACCTTCGACGCGACTCTCGACGACCTCGAATCGCAGGGCGCGGAGATCACCGACGTCGAACTCCCCTCCGTCGAACACGCCGTCGAGGCGTACTACGTGATCGCGATGGGGGAGGCCTCGTCCAATCTAGCGCGCTTCGACGGGGTTCGGTACGGGGTTTCCGCGAGCGAAGCGAGCGGAAGCTCGGAGGACGACGGAACGGGGTCATCCGGCGTTTCCGGCGGGTTCGACGGCAACTGGAACGACGCCTTCGCCCGCGCCCGCGAGGAGGGCTTCGGCGACGAGGTGAAACGCCGCGTTCTCCTCGGCACCTACGCCCTCTCGGCGGGCTACCAGGAGGAGTACTACGAGAAGGCCCGGGACGCCCGGGCGTGGGTGAAGCGGGACTTCGACGCGGCCCTGGAGGAGGCCGACGTGCTCGCCTCGCCGACGATGCCGGTCCCCCCGATGGAACTGGGCGAGAGCCTCGACGATCCCCTCACGATGTACCTCGCGGACGCCAACACCACGCCGGTCAACCTCGCGAACCTACCCGCGATCTCCGTGCCGGCGGGCGAGACTGACGGTCTTCCCGTCGGCGCGCAGTTCGTCGGCCCGGCGTTCGGCGAGGAGGCGATCATCCGGGTCGCGAGTGCGGCCGAGTGAACTCATGCGCCGAAATTTGCTGCTTGGTCTTTTGATACTAACGCTCATCGTCTCTTCGGGATACGTGTTGTTCGCCACTGGCGAACCGGAGCCGCCGACACTGGCAGTCGAAAACCAGGATAATACGACGTACTCCATCACGGCGTACGCTTTCTCGACTCCTGGTGATGTGGCGTTCCGGGCGACGGCCGACAACGGGTCTCGTCGTATGATCGGAAATCCAACGGTTTACGGCGGATACCGAAACATCACTGCGGTGAACGAAGAGCGGAGTTCACGATTCACAGTTTCTCCCCACTCGAACAGCACGCGGGAGATCGACATCTGGAACGCAAGCGTGACGCTCGTATACATCGTCGAAACCACTGACGAGAACGAGTCTATTCTGTTCGGAGAGGTCGTCAATTGTGAACGTGGAGGGCAGGAACACCGTCTCGCGATAGCTGATGGCAACCTAAAACAGGGTTCGTACACGTGTAGTTCATCGCTTCTCGATCAGTTCACCTGATTCGAGGCGGAGACCCCATCCTACTCGCTTGTCCTTCCGCCAGCGTCGGAAATCCGGCGCTTCTTGAGGGGAAGATGTCAAGCCTCCGCCCGTTCCTTCGCCACCGTGTACGCCTCCCGCACCCGTTCGAAGGACTCCCGGTCGCCGCCGTGGTCGGGATGGACGTTCTTGACTTGCTCGCGGTAGGCCGCCTGTACCTCCTCCGCCGACGCCTGTGGATCCACCCCGAGCACCTCGAAGGCGTCCCCGGCGCCCCGGCCCGGGAGCGCCTCGGCGGCCTCGGGCGTCTCGAAGGGGAGTCGACGGCCGATCCCGTGGCCGGGCATCTCGTACTCCGCGAGGATCGCGTGGGTGTCGGTCCGGTCGACCGCGAAGTAGTGCTGGGCGTCGAAGGTGATCGCGACGTCCCTGTCGGGCAGGTAGAAGGCGACGGGGTCCCCGGCGAGGAGTTCGTCCTCCCGGAACGACTCGTCGATGGCCAGGAGGTACTCCCGGATCTCGGCGCGCCGCCGGTTCTCGCCGCCGTCAGTCCGTTCTCCGGCCCGCTCGTCCGGAAAGCGCCGCGTCCCGATGGCGAAGACGGCCGCGACCAGGACCGTCAGGACGGCCCCGAGGACGAGGCCGCCGAGCAGCCACTCGGGCACGGCCATCGCCGCGTCGTGAACCACAGTCGGCATCACGCGCCGGACCTAAAAGAACCCCTCGCAATCCGGCGTGACGTCGCGGCGGGCGAAACGTGCTCTCCGGAGTCACCCGAAGTACCGCAGGTTCTCATCGCCGTCGGTCACGCCCCCGACCTGCCCCTCCTGCATCTCCGCGACCGCGTCCTCCATCTCGTCGGCACGGTCCTCACGGCGCGCGCCGAGGCCGAGCAACAGCCCGCTCGTCCCGACGATTCCGCCCTCCGGCTCGTCCTCGTGGAACTCCACGCCGATCCCGCGCAGTTCCTCGGCGAGTTCGGCCTCGGTCACCGCCCCGACGACGCCGTCCTCGTCGATCCCGACCTGCGGCGGGAGGTGCTCGGAACGCACCCGGCGGACGAGCCGGCTCTCGAACTCCTCCAGCAGGTGCTCGGCGGCGAGTTTGCCGACGTGGCCGACGCCCGGCAGCCCCTCGACCAGGAGCGGGTCGGACAGGTCCGGATCGGCGACCGTCTCGACCTCGACCTCGTTCATGCGCCTATTCGCGGCGCCGCCGTTTAAGAGCGCGTCGGTACTCCCCGTAGGGGTCCTCGGGGCTGAACGGCGCAGGCGCCGAGTTGACCGCCTCCGCACCACACTCCGGGCACGCCTCCGAGAGGGTGTAGACGGGGCGGTCGTGTTCGTCCGCCCGGGACGCACACACGTGGATGTCGGATTTCACCGTGGGATCAGGACTCCTCGTCGTTGCGCCGCTCGCGGTGGAAGTCGGAGGTGCCGTTTGCGGCCCCGATCGCCTCCTCCGCGCGCGCCGCGCTCGCCTCGAGTTCCGACTCGGCGGTCTTGTAGTTCGGCGCCTGCACCCGGATGCGGTACTCCGGGGAGCCGACGTACGTGACCGAGAGGTCGACCTCCTCGGGGACGTCGCCGTTGCCCTCCGCGGCCTGTAGGGCGTCCTTGATGCGGTCGACGCCGTCGCCCGCCGGGGACTCCAGGTCGATGTAGCCCGTCACGGTCACGTAGGGCACCGAGACGTTGTCGCGGGCGGTCTCGACGATCGCCTCGACGTCCTCCTCGTCCAGATCCGCGCCGTCGAGGGCCTCCTCGCCGCGGATCGCGGCCTCCTCGAAGCCCGCGTACAGCGTCTCGTACTCCTCCAGGACGGCGTTCGCGACCGCGCGGTACCGGTCGTCGTCGACGTTCTCGCCGAGCGCGATGTCGAGCCAGGTGTCGGCCTTCTGGTCGTTTTTCCACTCCTGGATCTTGTCGGAGCGCTGGTGGTCGTTGACGTCCTTGATCGAGAGATCGATCTGCCGGGAGTCCCGATCGACGTCGAGCACTTTCGCGACGACGCGCTCGCCCTCCTGGACGTGGTCGCGGATGTTCTTGATCCACCCCGAGGCGACCTCGCTGATGTGGGCCAGGCCGCGCTTGTCCTCGTACTCCTCGAGATCGACGAACACGCCGAAACTCTCGATCTCGTCGATCTCGCCGACGACGAGTTCGCCCTTCTCGGGCCAGCCTGTGTATTGCATCTTACATGGATGGTCGGCGCTCAGCCGTGAAAGGATTTCGTTCGTCACCTGGCGCGTCGCCGCCGGGGGTGTCTACTGATACGGTTTGGTACGAGACATTCCGGTATCGACCGCAAGACAGCGTGCGGTCGAACCGGCAAACGATCGTACTAAACCGTATGACCCGCGAGTTCGAACGCTGTCGCCGTACCGCGCGGGACGGTCACCTCGACCGTGGCCGCCCCGTCGGCGTCGGTCGTGGCGGTCGCGGTGGCTTCACCCGCGCTGAAGACGTACTCGCGGTCGGCCGCGAGACCGGACGCCGCGAGGGTGAACGTGGTCTCGTCGTCGGTTCGCAGGACGCCGGTGGCGGCGACGTCCTCGCCGGGTGTCCAGGTCTCCACGGTGACCGTCGCCGGGGCACTCGTCTCCGTGGCAAGGTCGGCGATCGAGGGGGCCGTCAGCGGGAATTCGTGGTAATCGTACGCCGACCCGTCGACGGTGGTCGGGATCCCCTCGAACAGCCCGGAGAACTGCCCCGCGAGCGTGACCACCCCGTCGCCGGCGAACGCCCAGCCGGGTCGGTTGTTCTCGTAGTTGTGCCGGGACTGGTAGTACACCGGTAGACGTCGGTCGTGGGCGAACTGTCCGTGTTCGTCGGTGAGGAACGACCCGTAGTCGATTCCGCCGGGCGGGCGGTGGTCGATCCCCAGTGGTGGGTCCTCCCACGTCGGCGCGAGTTCCCCGAAGTCGATCCCGTTCTCGGAGGACGCGCGGCGTACCCTCGCCGGACGATCCAGACTGGTGCTTTCCTCGGCGAACGCGTAGAGCCAGAACGTCTCCGTCTCCCGGACGTAGTACGCCTCGGGATGGCTGTGTCGACCGTTCAGGTCGATCGTGTTCTCGTGGGTCCAGTCCTGGCCGTCCGGCGAGGTGTAGACGCCGAACTCCTGGTACGACGACGGCCCGATGTCGTACAGGTAGAACGTGCCGTCGACGTAGACGACCATCGGGTCCTTGGCGATCCCCTCGATGACCACCCCCCGGTCGGTCCAGTCGATCCCGTCTTCGCTCGTCGCGTGGACGGTTTTCCAGGTGCCGCCCTGGTTGATCGTATACCACGCGTGGTAGGTGTCGTCGACGCCCAGGACGGTGATCCCCTCCATGCTGCTCTGGCCGTAGTCGGGGACCAGAATCGGGTTCTCCCCGGACTTCTCCCACTCGTATCCGTCCTCGCTTTCGGCGAGGCCGAACCCCTTTCCGCGGGACTGGTTCGTCCGGATGCGGTACCACATCCGGTAACGGTCGCCCTCGTCGATGACGTCCTGTCCGCCGACCCAGTTGCCCTGATCCTGGCCGACGTCGGGTTGTCGCGGGAGGACGACGAAGGGGTTCGCACGGGTCCACTCGTCGTTTCGAACGCGGTACGGCCCGCCGGTCACGCTGACGTCGTCGAAGGTCATCGTCGTCGTGGCGCCGGCGGCGGTGTCGACGTACAGAGCGACGGCGTTGGGGTCGATATCCGCCGCCGCTGCCAACTGCGAGACCTCCGACCCGCCGTCGTCCCGGAGGACGCCGGTCACCGTTGCGCCGTCCAACTCGATCGAGAGTTCGTACGGCCTGGAGAGCGGCAGGGGCTCTTCTGCCGTCTCCACCGGATCGCCGTCCCACGTGTCCGTGGCGAGTTCGAACCCGGTGGGGGTCGTGCGGACGACCGCCGCCTCCGACTGGGATTCGGCGATCGCGATGCCGGCGGCGTAGTCCTCGCCACCGCGCTCGTCGATCCGCACCGACGTCGAGAGTTCCACCGGCGGGTTCAACTGGACGCCGTTGTTGACCAGCGCCCACTGCTGTGGATTCTCGTTTGCCTGCCAGCGAAGGGAGTGCTCGCCGGCGATCGGATCCTCGGAGGTGATCGTCGTCTGAGGACGGATCCAGTCGGGTTCGTCCCCCACGTACAGGGGAGCGAAGTTCCTGTAGTCCCCGGTCTCGAATCCGTCGGTCGTTTCGAACGTCTCGGGCAGTCCGGGTATGGGCGGTGGTGTCGTCGGAGAAGCCGTCCCCGGTGGGGATGTGCCCGGCGGGGACGTCCCCGACGGTTGCGTCGTTCCGGGGCCGGCGTCCGTCGGTGTCGACTCGCCTCCACCGTCGTCTCCGCTCAGACAACCCGCGAGGGACGCCACGCCCATCGCGCCGGCCACCCTCAAGAACGCCCGTCGATCCGGGGTTTCCACGCCACGTTCGGGATCCGTCATTGTCGGACACACTCACGACGATCATAATTAACTATTGCTACTGACGACGCCCGCGCCGGAACCCCGACCGGACAACACCGATCAGAAGCGCGGTCCCGCGTACCGACTACGCCAGACGCTCGACGGACCGATCCTCGACGGTCTCCACGATCTCCGCCTCGATCGAGGCCTTGCCGCCCGTCGGCTGCACGAGGGCGTGGCCACAGACGGCACACGACACCTCCGTCGCGGCCTTCCCGAAGACGACCTGCTCGTTCCCACAATCCGGACACGCGACGCGGTAGAAGTTCCCCGCCATCGTCACTCCTGGAGTTCCAGGCGACCGGCGCGCCACCCCTCGCGAAGGTGGGCCTTGCCACACTCCGAGCAGCGGTACCGGAGGTCGGTCTTCTGGGTGGGTTTCTGGCCGGCGGGCACCTTCGAGTTCTTGCCCTCGTTGCCGATCCCGGCGCGCTTTTCCTCCATCCGCGACCCCCGGGTCATCCCGGAGGATCGCCCGGTCCGGACCTTCTCCACCTCGTGTTCGTGGTGCTCGTTGCAGTGCGGACAGTACGTGTTGAACCGGCGTGGCATCTGCATGGTTACTGGAGATTCGTTCGTCGTGGCGGCTTAAAACCCGTTTGGTTACGCGCCGCCGCCCCGCCGACCGGCAGGAACCGCCGGCCGTCCGCGCGCTCCCCGTGTCACCGCGAACCTCCCGGATCTCCAGTAGAAGCGGAGGGGTACGACGCGCGTCAGACGTCTGGCTGACGTGTGCAAGACGCCGCCGCCGTTGTCGGGTGACACCGTGACTCATTCGACGGAACCGTCGTTTCATCTGGAGGAGTCGAGGGGGCACATCGTGGGGCGGTCGCCGCCACCACGGATCGGCCATGCCGGGCCGCGAATCCGACCGTCGCGAAAGCCAACGCATTTGCACCCCGTGGACGAACTGGCGTGTGATGGCCGAGAGGGTCGCGATTGCCGGCGGCGGCCTCGCGGGACTCACCGCGGCGTGTCACCTGGCGGAGGCGGGTGTCGACGTCCGACTGTTCGAACGGCGCGAGTCGGTCGGCGGCCGGGTTCGCACCCGCGAGCGGGAGGGATTCCGCCTGGACCGGGGCTTCCAGGTGTTGTTCACCGCCTATCCGGCGGTCGAACGGGAACTCGACCTCGACGCCCTCGATCTACGGCGGTTCGATCCCGGCGCGACGATCGCGCGCCGGGGGAGCCGGTCGGTGCTGGCCGACCCGTTCCGGGACCCCGGGTCGATCCTCGAGTCCGCCCTGAACCGCGAGGTGACCCTGCGTGACAAACTCCGGACCCTCTTTCTGCGCCGCGAGGCCCTGCGTACCGAGCCCGATTCGATCGAGGCCGACGACCGGTCGATCCGGGAGGCACTCCGGGGCCGCGGGTTCTCGGAGGCGTTCGTCGACTCCTTCGCGGCTCCGTTCTACGGCGGCATCACGCTCGATCGCTCCCTCTCGGACACCTCCGCGTTCGTGTTCGGCTACACCTTCGCGATGCTGTCGGCGGGCGCGACCGCCGTCCCGGCGACCGGGATGGGTGCGATCCCGGCACAGCTCGCGGAGCGCGCCGAGCGTGTGGGCGCGACCATCGAGACCGGCTGCGCCGTCTCGGGCGTTTCGGGGTCGGACCGCCTGGCCTCGGAGACCCTCGGCTCGGCCACCGCCGACTCCGGCGGCGAGGCCACGCTCGTGCTCGGGGACGAGACGGTCGACGCGGAGGCGGTGATCGTGGCGACCGATCCCCCGACGGCTCGCGACCTGACCGGCGTCCCCTCGATCCCGACCGAGGCGCGCGGGTGTGTCACACAGTATCTCGCACTTTCCCGGGAGACCGCGCTCGACGGCGCGCGGCGGCTCGTTCTCAACCCCACGACCGGGGGACCCAACCAGGTCGCGCCGCTGTCGGCGGTCGCTCCGGAGTACGCGCCGGAGGGGCGGTCGCTCCTCTCGGCGACCTACCTCGGCTCGCCCGGGGCGGACGGGGCCGCCCCGTCCGACGCGGACGACGGTGACCTCCTGGCCCGGACGCGGGAGACGCTCGAACGCTGGTACCCCGAACGCGACTTTGGCGGGATGGAACTCCTCGAGACGGACCGGATCGCGTTCGCGCAGTTCCGCCAGCCGCCGGGTTTCCGGGAGGGCCTACCGGCGACGGACGCGCCCGGCGGGGACGTGTTCCTCGCGGGGGATTACACCCGGTGGTCGTCGATCCAGGGGGCGATGGCTAGCGGGCGTGACGCGGCCGCGGCAGCGCTCGACGCGGTCGACCGGGCGTGAGATCGGCCGTAGCAGTGCTCGACGCGGTCGACCGGGCGTGGCGTCGGCGACGCCCGATGCGATGTGCCCCGTCCGGGGCTTCGAAGCGCTTAATTGAGCGCCACGGGAAGGCAAACGCATGAAGCGGTTGCTCCTGAACGGCGATCCGGGCATCCGGAAGGGCGCGCTCATCGAGTTCGACGGCGAGGAGCTGGTCTGCTTCTCGGTGACGCGCAACGGCGACTACCACGGTCCCGGGCGCGTTCAGCTGTCCTGCGTCGTCGGCTCGCCCGACGAGCACGAGACGTTCCAGAAACGCGAGTTCATTCCCCACCGGCTCGATGTCGACGCCGTCGACGGCGACGCGGTCACGATCATCGAGAAAGGGGGCGACATCGCGGGACGCGCCTAAGCGCTAACTCGCCGACAACCCGGACTGCTCCACCCTGTAGATCGTCATCCTGCGGTCCCAGCTCCTCGCGATCGACACCCCCTCCATCGTGTCGAAGGCCGACACGTTCGCCTCGCCGTACTCCGACCGTTCCGCCGGGCCGGCGTACACGTACTCGACGTCGTGTTCCGCGAGTAGCGCCGCCCGCTCCCCGGGTGAGCCGGTGTAGATCGTCCTGACCTCGGCGAGGCGTTGCTGGTAGGGACCGTTACCGCGGTACCCCCGCTCGTGGAACCAGCCCAGCACCGTGGGAACGCCGGTCAGGCTGGAGGCGGCGCTCGCGCCGTCGCCACGCCGCGGGTTCCACCTGTAGCCCCCGGGCGCGGCCGAAACGATGTTCGGCTTGCCCTCCCTGTCGTCGAGCCAGGCGATCGCGGGGGCTTCCGTGGGCCGCGAATCCTCCACGAACGCAGTCGAGTCGAGGGTGGCATCGGGCGCGTTCTCGAAGTGGGCACCCAGCGCGAACACGCCGTACATCGACAGCGAGACGACGAGCAGGACGCCCAACACGGCGGCGAACTGTCCGTAGAGCCGTTTCCAGCCGACCCCCGGATCCTCGCCGGACATCGCCGCGGCCGCTCCGTCCATGGCAGCCAGCAACGGCCGTCCCGGCGCCAGGATCGCGAGCGCCGCGCCGGCCGCCGTTGCCCACAGCACCCACACCTGCATGTAGGTCTTGAACACGGTGTTGAACCGCCCCGGTCCGGCCAGCTCCCTGAGGTAGATCAGTTCCACCAGGAGAACGAGGCCCGCGCCGGCCACGAACAGCACCGACTCGAAGCCGAGGGCGTCCGACTGGCGGAGCTTGACCCAGCCGAACACGAACAACGGCGCCAGAAACGCAAAGGCGGCCGCGTCGGCCAGCACCGCGAGCACGACGAGGGCAGCGATCCCGGCGGCGGCCATCCACTCGGCCGTCTCGCTCGGCCGGATCCCGTCGGCGGACCGGGCGGCGAAGTAGGCGACGAAGACGGCGAGCACCCAGCCGTGCACGAGGAGGAACCCGGACCACCCGCTCCGGTCGGGCACGATCCCGAGCGACCGGCCGCCCGCGCCGACCGCCGGGCCGACCAGGAACGGAAGCACCCAGATCGCCCCGACGAACAGGACGCCGCCGCCGACGAGGAGCGCCCCGACGATCCGCCCGACTTCGCCGTCTCCGGCCGGCGATTCCCTCTCCCGACCCAGCAGCGACCAGGGGTCGCTGTCGGCGAACATCGCCCCGAGAAAGGCCAGCCCCGCGGTGGAGGGGAAGCTCCAGGTGTTCACGACGGCGATGGTGCCGGCGATCGGGGGTGCGGCGCCGAACAGGAGGAGCCGGCGACGCCGGATCTCCTCCTCGGGCGTCAGGTAGTACGCGAACACCACGCCCGCGAGCAGGAGGAGAAACGGCGTGCTCATCATGTGGGCGTGGAGGTCGCCGTTCAGCCACGCGAAGAGGGGAAACTCGTTGATCGTCCCCTCGATCACCCGGCTCGGGGTCCAGTACCCGTCGAAGCCGCCGGTCAGCTCGCCCGGTTGCAGCCCGGAGCCGCGCTCGTCCGCCGGGAGCGTCGCGACCCGTTCCGCGACGAGGCCGGCGACGTCGTCGGGGAGCGCCTGTAGAGCTATCTGCAGGGGCACGATGAGGTTCGAGGCGATCCCGACGAAGAAGGCCCCGAACAGTCCGCCCGTGACGTACGACGACCCCCGGGAGGCAGCGATCGACCCCGCGAGCCCGAACGCGGTCGACACCAGCGTCGCGTAAAAACCCGCGAGCGCGAGGTTGTAGGCGTATCTCGGCGCGGTGCCGTCGATGGGCACGGCGCCGGTAATGATCGTGAGAATCGCCGAGATGAGGTGGCCGCCGTAGTAGTACTGGACCGGTTCGCCCGCGAACCACATGTCCTCGGGGGGAAGCGCCGTGTCCCGCAGGATCGTCTTGAGCAGGCCGAAATCGAGGAACTTCTCGCCCCCGATCGGCTGGACGGCCGGATCGACGGCCCGGACGGCGACGAGAAAAAGAAAGGCGACGGTGAACACGCCGAGCCAGCTGCCGAACCGGCGGTACTCGATCTCGGGCTCGAACCGCGTGTAGGCGAGCGCCGAGGCGGCGAGGAGGACGCCGACCCCGAGCGCGACGGCGCCGGCGCCAAACGAGACCCGGCCGATCCAGTAGACGGACGTGAACAGGACGACGAGGGAGATCGGGAGGGCGAAGGCGGCCCCGCGTCCCTCCAGCCGGGAGAACAGGACCGCCGCGATCGGCAGGCCGGCGATCGCGAGTGCGGCGTACAATGCCCACCAGAGGATCACCGCGCCGTACTCCATGTCCGGGTTCGGAGGACGAACGGTTAAACCTCTTCGGATGTTTCCGTTGCGCCCTCGGCCGCTTGTCCTCACGGACGGGGCCGCACTCGCCGTTCCGCCCCCCGGTATCGCCAGCCGATGTCGCAATAGCTTTTGTTCCTCGGGGACCGAGTGGGAGTCGATGGAGTCCTCGGTCGGCGTCGTCGTCCCGGCGTACAACCCGGACGTGGACGTTCTCTCGGCTTACGTGCGGACCATCGAGGAGACGCTCGACCCGGCCGCGATCCGGATCGAACTCGACGCGCCCACTCCGACCGTCGCCGACCGCCTCCGGGACCTCCCGGCGACCGTCGCAGTCGCAGACGCCCGCCGGGGGAAGGGTGCGGCGATCACTCACGGTTTCGAGGCGCTGTCGACGGACGTCCTCGCCTTCGCCGACGCCGACGGGAGCACGGCCGCGGCCGCGCTCGCGAGCGTCGTCGATCCCGTCGACGCCGGGGAGACCGACCTCGCGGTCGGGTCGCGGCGCCACCCGGCGTCGACGGTCACCTCCCACCAGACGGTCGCGCGGCGCTGGCTCGGCAACGCCTTTGCGTTTCTCGCGCGGCTCGCGCTCTCCGTTCCGCTGTACGACTTCCAGTGTGGCGCGAAGGCCATCGACGCCGGGGCGTGGAAGTCGGTCCGGACGCACCTCTACGAGCCGGGGTTCGCGTGGGATCTGGAGCTGATCGCGATCGCCGACGCGCTGGGCCACCGGATCGAGGAGGTGCCAATCGAGTGGGAGGACCGGCCCGGGTCGACGGTCTCGCCGGTCGAGACGTCGCTCTCGCTCGCGAAGGCGCTGGCCGTCGTCCGACACCGCGCCAGGCGGCTCGACGACCACCTGCTGCACTCCGCGATCGAGTCGTACCGCGAGGACGGAACCGCGCTCGTCGACCGGTCGGGACGGAGCGACGACTGACATGAGCAACGATCGGCTCGCGTCGCGGTTCGCGGAACTAGTTTCCGCCGTCCGTTTCGGGAAGTTCGCGTCGGTCGGCGTCGTCGGTGCGGCGTTCGACGTCACGACGGCGACGGTGCTCCGGGAACTCGGCGTGTTTCCCGAACTGGCGGTGTTCGTGGGCATCGAAGTCGCCGTCGTCGTCATGTTCCTCCTCAACGACAGGTGGACGTTCGCCACGCACGGCGCGGCCGGTATCGGGGCGGGACTCCGGAGGCTGTTGCGGTCGAACCTCGTCCGGGCCGGCGGAATCGTCGTACAACTGGCCACCTTCCGGCTGTTGTTTCGCGTCGTCGCGCTCGACCTGACGGTTGCCACCGTCGACGGATGGTTCGTCGTGTCGAAAGTCGCCGGGATCGGAGCGGGGATGGTGGTGAACTACGTCGCCGAGAGCCTGTTCACCTGGCGGGTCGGCGTCGAGTGAGAAAAACTCCCATCCGGTAGCCGAATCACAATTCTTAATGGCGGCTCCGGATTATCAAACGTGTAGCGGGATAGGATAGCCAGGAGATTCCGCCGGGCTCATAACCCGGAGATCGGTAGTTCAAATCTACCTCCCGCTACTTCTCGCGAACATCACGGCGCGGAGTCTCG